>NZ_JBGQOQ010000002.1:0-222636 GCF_052119765.1 Pseudorhodobacter sp. W20_MBD10_FR17
CACGCAAAAGATGATCGGCAGGGATGTGCGTCTCGAGATCAAACTCGTAGAATAGTCGGGCATGAACTTCCTGCGTTCCAAGCATCGCAAACCCTCCAGATCTCCATAATCCAATAGAATCAGATGCCTGTGCTCCGATCAAGCAAAGAGTTTTTCAACAGCATCGGCCGGAATCGCCGCCCTTCAGAAAGGGCGGTTAGGGCCGTCTGCTTACAGATTTTTACGATGACTATCGTTCATGCTGCTAAAGTCCGCCTTCGCCGATTTTGGCTTCAAATTTCCCAGAGCGCCGACTTCAATCATTGACAGCTATCCCTGATAATGTTGAGAAAATTCGGACGCTAGACATCCCAATCCTTATTTGCCCCAGTAATGGGGAGATTGGTTGAAGCGCGCGATCATGGGGTGCAGGACGATGAGATCGCGCAGAAGTTCAAGATCGGTGAATACCGCGCGATGCCACAGCGCATACACCAGTGCAAATGTGAGCTTTGACCTAACCAGTGTGAGGCGGTCGATTTCATCGCTATTCAGGACTGAGCAAAATGAAATCGCACGTTCAAGAGCTTCGGTGCCCAACGGGACGTCAGCATTCACTACCGGCAGCGCTGCGGCGTCGAGGGCGACAATGTCATCAAGTCCATTTTCCAGCGTAAGGCCACGAAAACGTGCGCCGGGGCGACGCAGGCGAGTGACCATGTCTGTCAGGCGAAAGTAGTGGCACTGGCGGCGCTGAACGCGCCCAAGCTGCCCATCTGCGTGGGCTGTGAGCCATACGTTTGTTGAACGGGTGCTTACACCCAGCGTGCGGCGAATTTCGGGCATTGGGATGGTGTAGAGGTCCTTCAAAAGCTGCCTCCTTTCGGCTATAATAGGAGATCGCGGGGCAGAATTCACATCTGCCCCTTGTCATCCTGTATAGCAGAAAAACGATCGGAAAGCAAAAAGACCCACGATTCAGTTAAAATGTCAATATATAAAATATCACATGTTGGACGGGTCGTAATCCGCTGTTGGATCAGCCCTTTCAATCCACTTACGCAGCTCTTCGAATTCAGGCCCATCGTTGTAATGTCGGATCGCACCACTCTCAACATGCCCCAATATAGCGCGACGTACTGCATCAGGCGCTCCCGCTCGGCGTAGAGCGTTCTGAAAGGTGCTGCGTAAGCTATACAGGGCCTTTCTAGGGTGGTCTATCGGACTAACCATCTTGTTACGTATCAGGCGTGTGAAGTTGTGCCGAATGGGGGTCACTGGGTCAGACTGAACAGCGCCCGTCTCACCATTGACAAAAACAGCTAAACCGCCTGCTTTTACCCAAGCAGGAAAATCCGAAATACGAGGATGCAGAGGGATAACACGCCATGCTGATTTAGTCTTGCCGCCCTCAACGCGTATGCAGCGATCATCTACTTGGTCTGGGCGCAGTGCCATTACCTCGGCGGGGCGCATAGATGTGTAGGACAACACCCTAATAACCATCTGCAGAGCCTGACGGCGCTCATCACTTATACCCTGTGTCGGCTTACCCCATACGTCATCAACAGCTTCAAATATTCGCACCATTTCCTTTGGATCAAAGGGAAGCCATTTCATTTCTTCGATAGCACGTTTTTCTTTTGGTAGCTTCACCCCAGCCATTGGCGAAAGGTCCAGCAGCCCCTCATCCACGGCATATCCCAACAATCCAATGATGGGCGTAAAATCAGTACGTATCGTAGCAGGAAGACTACCTCTGAGAGTCAGTTTATCCCGATATGTGCGCAACAAGGCGGGGGTCAAGTGCTGGATCGGAAGGTCACCGACATCTGCTGTAAGGCGATTGATGGAACGCCGATACTTGTCTTCGGTCCGCTTCCGAATTTGGGCGAACCTGTAGTAGCGCTTGGCCACCTTGGTGATAGTGTCTGGGTTTCGCGCAACCCGTGCAATTTTCCGTTCCAATTTTTGCTTGGCGAAATCGAATTCGTCACGATCCTCGGGATCAGCGGGAAGCTCGACCGATGGACCGATGGACCGAAATGAGCGTTGAATATTTCAACTAGGCGATCATGAAATTTGTCATCATCCATTGCCGCCGGAATTCGTGGTAAAAACTTGATCGCTGCTTTGACACGGTCCGGCGCTGCGGCAATGGCACCGTGGTAAGCCGGTAAAGGAGGCAGCACAGCCTGCCCCTCGGCACCCTCCCCCGCACCAAAATGATCCGTCAGTGCTCGCAGCATCGGCATATCTGCTTCGACTCTACGCTCGGCCTCAAGTGCAGAGACTAAACTTGTAGCACTCTTCCATGGGCGTGCCCGCATTTCTGCAACAAGTGCAACCGACTTCTCGTCCTCATCAAAAAAAGCAGGGTCATGCAAGTCGCGCTCTGATAGCCATCTACGATAACCCAAGTCTGCTGCGCGGCCCTCAACTTCCCGTTGAGCTTCGCGCGCCCGCCGTGAAATTGCTCTATGGTCACGCCGTTCGTCGGGATTTTCAAGACGGGCAAGAAGTGCGTCATGTTCCTTGGTCAAAGCTCGGACACGATCAACAGCCGGGAGGTGATCTGGCCCTAAGGCCTCACGCCATTTCTTCTTGCCGATTACATCATGAAAATCGAGGGGAACCTTGCGCTGATAATAGTATCTGCCACGCTCGAGTAGCAGGTGCGGAATCTTTGGTTGAGTCATGCTGGGTACCGAATTTGGTCCCATACGGGTTCCTGACTAGCAGAAACCCGTATGTTTTTCAACAACATGGGACTTATGGTGGGCGATCCTGGAATCGAACCAGGCGTGAGTCGCCTCGAGGGAGTTACAGTCCCCTGCCACACCTTGCGGCCTATCGCCCACTTATCGGGGTGAATAATGCGGGGCATGGGGGGCGTCAAGCGCAAAGCGACGAATTTTTGAACCAAAAGCTGCTTTAGTCAATGAATTCGGTTTTGCCCTTGCACCCCTGCCCGTCAATGCCCATTCTTGGCGCTATTCAATCGCGTAGCGGCAGCCGCTTAGGGGCAAAAAATATGACGAACCAAAAACCCAGCTGGGTTATCGACAAAGAACGTGCCAAACGGCAGGCAGCGAATGAAACGGTTTGGCTGTTTGGTCTGCATGCCGTGCGCGACGCGTTGATGAATCCAGCTCGTGAAAAGCTGCGGCTGGTCCTGACTAAAAATGCCGCCGATAAGCTGGGCGAAGCGATTGAGGCCAGCGGGATGGAGGCCGAGATCGTCGATCCGCGCAAATTTGACGTGCCAATTGATGAAGGCTCGGTGCATCAGGGCGCGGCGCTGCAGGCAAAGCCACTGAACTGGGGCAAGCTGGATGAGGTCGCGATCTCCGGCAAGGGTGCGGCTTTGGTGGTGCTGCTTGACCGTGTGACAGACCCGCATAACGTTGGCGCGGTGCTTCGGTCGGCCGAGGTGTTTGGTGCGCGTGCGGTCATTGCGCCGCATCGCCATTCCGCGCCCGAAACCGGTGCTTTGGCCAAAACCGCCAGCGGCGCGCTGGAACGCCAGCCCTATTTGCGCGTGGGCAACCTGTCGGACGCGATGGAGGAATTGCGCGCTATGGGCTACGTCTTGATCGGCCTTGCGGGTGAGACCGAGACCGACCTATCGGATGCGCTGGTTGAGGCGGGCAGCCGTCCGGTAGCACTGGTTCTGGGGGCCGAGGGGCCGGGCCTGCGTGAAAAAACGCGTGAGACCTGCGATATACTGGCGCGTATTCCGGCGGCGGGTGGATTTGGCTCGTTGAACGTGTCGAATGCTGCGGCGATCGCTCTTTATGCGGCGGCGACACGGGGGTAATTTGACGGGGATATCACAGTTGCGAGAGCGGGGTTTCAATCGGCGCATAAGATTCCCATATCTTATGTATGGCGTCGGGATCGGAACCCCCGTTGTCCCTTTACTGTCCCTCGTTCCACACTTGCGCCCGGCCTTATAGGCACGGGCGCTTTTTTATGAATACGGAGACTTTATGACTGCCACCGACACCTCCACTGACACCGAGATACGCCAAATTCTACAAGAGACCGAGGTAATTGCGCTGGTTGGGGCCTCATCCAACCCATCACGCCCGAGCTTTGGGGTGATGAAGTTTTTGCAAGCGCGCGGAAAACGCGTGATTCCGGTGAACCCCGGGCTTGCGGGGCAAAGCCTGCTGGGCGAGACGGTTTATGCCACCCTCAAGGATATCCCGCGCGATCTGGGCGTGGATTTGGTGGATGTGTTTCGCAACTCGGACGCGGTTTTGCCGATTGTCCAGCAGGCGCTCGCCGATTTGCCGAATTTGCGGGTGATCTGGTTGCAGCTTGGGGTGGAAAGCGCCGCAGGGGCCGCGCTGGCGGAGGCGCAAGATGTAGCATGGGTACAAAATCGCTGCCCAAAGATTGAGTACGCGCGGTTGGGGCTTTAGGCCCCGCCCCCGCTACACCCTCGCGGCCTTTTCCGCGATACCCGAGGTGCCTTCGCGACGTGCCAGTTCGGCTTGCACATCATCCAGCGTGACATCACGGGCGGCGAGCATGACCAATAGGTGATAGAGCACATCTGCCGCCTCGGATGTCAGCTTGGAGCGGTCGCCTTTGACGGCCTCGATAATCGCCTCGATCGCCTCTTCGCCAAATTTCTCAGCGCATTTTTCGGGGCCTTTGGCCAGCAGTTTTGCGGTCCAGCTAGATTCAGGGTCAGCGCCTTTGCGGGCAGCGATGGTTTCAGACAGGCGGTGCAGTGCGGTCATGTCAGCCTCATCGGGATGCCGGCGGCGGCCATATGGGCCTTGGCCTGTTCAATCGTATAATCGCCAAAGTGGAAAATCGACGCGGCCAGCACAGCCGAAGCCCCGCCAAGGGTAACCCCTTCGACAAGGTGATCCAGATTGCCCACGCCGCCCGAGGCGATGACCGGCACCGACACCGCATCCGATATCGCGCGGGTCAGCGGCAGGTTAAAGCCTGCGCGCGTGCCATCACGGTCCATCGAAGTCAGCAGAATCTCACCCGCGCCTTTGGCCGCGACAGTGCGGGCAAATTCAACCGCATCAATGCCGGTGGCTTTGCGCCCGCCATGGGTAAAGATTTCCCATTTGCCCGGCGAGACGGTTTTGGCATCAATCGCCACGACAATACATTGCGAGCCGAAACGGTCGGCGGCCTCGGCCACGACATCGGGGTTGGCAACGGCGGCAGAGTTAAAGCTGACCTTATCCGCGCCGGCCAGCAAAAGGGCGCGCACATCCTCATGTGTGCGCACGCCGCCGCCCACTGTCAGCGGCATAAAGCATTGCTCGGCAGTGCGGGTGACGAGATCAAACATCGTGCCACGGTTTTCATGCGTGGCGTGGATGTCTAGGAAACACAGCTCATCCGCGCCAGCGGCGTCATAGGCGCGCGCGGCCTCTACTGGATCGCCGGCATCACGTAGGCCGACAAAATTTACACCTTTGACCACGCGGCCATCGGCGACATCTAGGCAGGGGATAATTCGGGTTTTCAGCATGGGTTTCGCCTTAAGGTCAGGTGGCGGGGGCGTTGCCCCCCTTGGCCTTGGGGCCAATTCCCCCCAGGATATTTGGGCCGAACAGAAAGAGGTTAGTGTTTTAGAGCTTTTAACGCTGTGGAAAGGTCTATTGCGCCATCATAAAGGGCGCGGCCCGAAATTGCACCTGCTATCACATTTGTATCGCGTAAAGCGGTCAGATCGGCCATGGAAGAGACGCCGCCAGATGCGATGACGGGGATGGATACCGCGCGGGCCAAGGCTTCGGTTGCTTTGATATTGGGGCCTTGCATTGCGCCGTCACGGTCGATGTCGGTGTAGATGATCGCGGCCACACCTGCATCCTCAAAGCTGCGGGCGAGGTCGGTGACCATCACATCGGTTTCATTGGCCCAGCCTTTGGTGGCGACGCGGCCATTGCGGGCATCAATGCCAACGGCAACTTTGCCGGGGAATGCGCGGGCGGCCTCACGTACCAGCGCGGGGTTTTCGACAGCCACGGTGCCGAGGATCACGCGGGCGAGGCCTTTGTCCAGCCAGCCCTCTATTGTGGCCATATCGCGGATACCGCCGCCCAACTGGCATGGTACTTTGACACGTTTTAAGATCACCTCGACCGCAGCACCATTGACCGGTTGGCCTGCGAAGGCCCCATTCAGATCGACAAGATGCACCCATTCGCAGCCGGCATCCTCAAAGGCCAGTGCTTGGGCTGCAGGGTCATCGCCGAAGACAGTGGCCGCGTCCATCTCGCCGCGCAGCAAGCGCACGCATTGCCCGTCTTTCAGGTCGATTGCGGGGTAAAGGATCATGGCGGTCTCCGAAGTTATTTGCTTGCCCTGTCTTTGGCACAGGCGCGGGGAAATGCCAATATCTGGGACGCGCCCGTTCGCCCCCACATCACATTTGATCGGGCTTGCCTTTCATTACATTGGTTTTGACGGCAGGCATGGCGCAGGCTGCGGCCCTAATATTTGCGGCACGATTGCGCAGACGTTCCATGATAAAGACGCGTATATGTCGGCATACATTAAGCGTTTCCGAATTCTGGTGGATTATTTGCGAAAAACAAACTTGAACCGCATGAAATAGGCGCAGGATTCGGGTCGCCCGTGGGGCCGGTTTGGGGATAGACAAGGCGGATCACAGTGCAGGAGCCATGCCCATGCCACAAAATCTGAAGATGAGCGGCGCGGATTGGTCGCTATTGGCGGCCCTGTCCCTTCTTTGGGGCGGGTCTTTTTTCTTTGTGCAGCTTGCGGTGGGGCATTTGCCTGCGTTTACGATTGTGTTTTTGCGGGTGTCGCTGGCGGCTTTGGCACTGGGGTTGGTGCTGATTGTGCGCGGGCTTGGTTTTCCCAAAGGCTGGCCCGTGTGGCGGGCCTTGCTGGTTATGGGCTGCTTAAACAACGCTTTGCCGTTCAGCTTTTTTGTGCTGGCACAGGGTGAGATTGGCAGCGCGCTGGCGGCGATTTTGAATGCGACAACACCGCTGTTCACCCTGCTGGTGGCGCATGTCGCCACGTCGGATGAGCGGCTGAATGGCACCAAGCTCTTGGGGTTGATCTTGGGGTTTGGCGGCGTTGTGGTCATGATGGGCGGGGCGGCGCTGCTGGGTGGCAGTGCGACTGTGCTGGCGCAAGCGGCCTGTTTGGGGGCGGCCGTGTGTTATGCTTTTGCATCCGTCTGGGGCCGTAAGTTTAAGGCAATGGGTGTGCCGCCACTGGCCACAGCTTTTGGCATGTTGGCATCCTCTAGCGTGATCATGCTGCCGATGGTTTTGGTGGTGGACCGGCCTTGGCAACTGGCCTTGCCCGGCATGGTGCCGATGGTCGCGATTTTGGGCCTCGCCTTGCTATCAACCGCGCTGGCCTATTTGCTGTATTTCCGGCTGTTGGCCAGCGCGGGGGCGGTTAACCTTGCGCTGGTCACGTTTCTCATCCCCGTTAGCGCAATTGCCTTGGCGGTGCTGGTGCTGGGCGAAAGCCTCGCGCTGCGGCACTTGGTGGGCATGGCGCTGATTGCGCTGGGGTTGGCGGTGATCGACGGGCGGTTGGCCCGAAAATTCCGACCTACTTAATTCGGGCCCGTTTAGGGTGCCCAACGCAGGAAATTACCGATCATCCGCAGCCCGTTGGCTTGGCTTTTTTCGGGGTGGAACTGCATGCCGACCATATTGTCACGCCCGATGATTGCCGTGATATCACCGGCATAATCCACATGCGCCAGCCGTTCGGCAGGATGATCCACGCGGAAATGGTAGGAGTGAACGAAATAGGCGTGATCGCCGGTTTTCAACCCATCAAGCACAGGATGCCCCACACCTTGCGGGTCAATAACCAAATCATTCCAGCCCATATGCGGCACTTTTAGTGTTGTATCGGCAGGGGTAATATGCACGACCTCGCCGCCGATCCAGTCAAAGCCTTGGGTATCGGAATATTCACGCCCCCAAGTGGCCATCATCTGCATCCCCACGCAAATGCCAAGGAACGGCACAGCGCGGCGGGTCACGCCGTCTTCAATCGCCTCAAACAGCCCGCCATAGCTGCCCAATGCGCGGCGGCAGGCCGGAAAGGCACCATCACCCGGCAAAACGATACGGTCGGCGCGGGCCACATCTTCGGGCTTTGACGATACAAGAACCTCGCCTGCCCCGACCTCTACCGCCATGCGCTGAAACGCCTTTTCGGCCGAGTGCAGGTTGCCAGAGTCGTAATCCACCAGAACTGTCAGCATTCAGAGGCTACCTTTGGTCGATGGAATAGCATCGGCGCGGCGGGGGTCGGGCTCGACCGCCTCGCGCAGGGCACGGGCCACCGCTTTGAACGCGGCCTCGGCGATGTGGTGGCTGTTAAAGCCGTGGATCATATCAACATGCAGCGTGATGCCGCCATGCGTGGCAAGCGCTTGGAAAAACTCGCGCACCAGCTCGGTATCAAATGTGCCGATTTTGGCAGTGGGGAATGGCATGTTCCACACCAGAAAGGGCCGCGCCGACAGATCAAGCGCGCAGCGGATTTGCGCGTCATCCATTGCAAGGTGAAAGTTGCCATAGCGGCGGATGCCCCGCTTATCGCCCAAAGCCTGCGCAAGGGCTTGGCCTAGCGCGATCCCGACATCCTCGACCGTGTGGTGATCATCAATGTGCAAATCGCCCGAGGCTTTGACCTCGATATCAATCAACGAGTGGCGCGCCAGCTGGTCCACCATATGGTCAAAGAAACCTACGCCGGTTTCAATCGCGGATTGGCCGGTGCCATCCAGATTGATCGCGACAAAGATTTTGGTTTCATTGGTATTGCGGGTAAGGCTGGCCTTGCGCATGGCGGGCTCCGGTTTTGTGGCTCTGCGTGGGTTATAGGCGGCACAGGACGGGTTGGAAAGGGGTTAGCCCGCTTTGCGATGCGGGCCGAACAGCGCGGCCAGCGCCAGCATGATGCCCGAGGTCACCGCGATCATCCCCGCAGCCGAAACCGCCCCCGGCAGCCCCAGCCAAACAGGCCCCTGCCCGGCCAGCAGATAGCCCAGCACCGCCGAAGCAGCGGCAATGATAAGGCTAAGCCACACCTGCACGCCCAACCGGTTGGTCAGCAGCCGCGCGGTTGCAGGTGGGCAAATCAGCATGGCGATGGTCAGGATAGAGCCAACAGCGGTAAAGGCCGCAACCGCCGCCATCGCTGTCGCCGCCACCAAGCCCAGTGAGATCAGCCCCACCGGCAGCCCCAAAACCTTTGCATGCCCCGCATCAAAGGACGCCATCACCAGCACCCGCCAAAACACCCACAGCAGCAATGACAGCACCGCCACCACCAGCGCCAACTGCGGCAGTTCGGGCGGCAATCCGGCCAGCGCCACAGGGTCCAGCACAGACGGCCAGCCTTGCGCGTCCAGCCAGATCAGGCTTTCCAAATTGCCATACAGCGCGTGTTCCACATCCAGATGCACGCCCGAGGCACCCGTCAGTTCCAACAACAAAACGCCAGCGGCAAACATAGTGGTAAAGCTCATGCCCATGGCGGCCCCCGGATCAACGCGCGCCAGTTTGGTCACCGCCTCAACCAGCACAGCCGCCAGCAGTGCAGCAGCCCCCGCACCCGCAAACATCACCCAGCCCGACACTTGGCCTGTTAGCAAAAATGCGGCAATCAAACCGGGCAAGACCGAATGCGCCATCATATCGCCCATCATCGCCTGCTTGCGCAGCAGCATAAAGTTACCGGGCAAGGCACAGGCAACCGCCGCCAACACCCCGATCAGCAAGGGCGCAAAGGACAGGATCAAGAACTCTTCGCCCATCACGCCACCCCCAACCGCAATCGGCCAATCAACCCGCGTCGTGGTGCCAAGATGGCCGACCCCACAAACCCCGCAAAGGCCAGCATCACAATCATCGGCCCCGTAGGCACCCCCGGCAAAGCCGCAGACAGCACAGCACCGCCATAGCCCGCAGCGCCACCAATCCCTGCCGCAATCACTGCCATCACGCCAACACGGTCAGTCCACATCCGCGCCGCCACCGCAGGTGTGATCAGCAAAGCCACGACCAGTATTGCCCCCACCACGCGGATGCCCAACAACACCACAGCCAGAACCAATATCATCAAGGCCGCATCCACCCACGCAGGCCGTACCCCCATGACCTGCGCATAGCCAGGATCAAACGCCACCATCACCAACAGCCGCCGCAACGCCATCAGCGCCAGCAGCACCAGCGCACCGCCGCCTGCAATCAGCAGCACATCCTCACGCAGCATCCCCGCGGTCGAGCCTAGCAAAAACCCCTCCAGCCCCGCCTGCCGCCCTGCCCCCAAGCCTTGTATATAGGTCAGCAGCACAATCCCCGCGCCGTAAAAGGTAGACAGCACAATGCCAATCGCCGCATCCTCGGGCAAACGCGTGCCGCGCACGAGGCCTTGCAACACCCAAAGCCCCAGCAGCGCCGACAGTCCAGCCCCCAGCAAAAGCCCCGGCAAAAACCGCCCCTCGCCGCCAAAGGCAACCATCACCAAAAATGCAATCCCAACCCCCGGCAATGTAGCATGCGCCATGGCGTCGGGCACAAGCGACCTGCGGCGCAAAAACAAAAACGCGCCCACAGCCCCCATCGCCATACCCAGCGCCATCGCGCCAAGCGTCACCAAGGTGGCATTATACCCAGATTGCAGCAAAAGCGCCTGTATCATCCCACTCCTTGCCCATCATCTATTCTTAAATTTCCACGCCATGGCGGTAAATGCAAAAACATCAAACGCTTGCAATAAAGGTATTTTTCAACACGACAGCATACGCAGTCATGCCGCATTATACGCTCATTCAGGCACAGCCACTATTACCGATGGGGAACGGCAACGCAAGGCAACCGATTGGGGCCTAGCCCAACTGTGCTGGTCTATGACTGGCGCAGCATGACCTAGATTGCACCCATCAAGATCACTCGGCAAGATCACTCGGCGGCTAATGCCGGTTTTTGCACCGTCAAAAGGGCCGTAATCTCGGGCCGGCAAGATCCGCAGTTGGTGCCAGCACAGGTGCGCGCGCCGATTTCGGCAAGGCTATTCGCACCGTCAGCAATCGCTCGCTGAATCGCATTAACGCCAATCGAGAAGCACGAGCACAAAATCGCGCCTTCATCGGGGGTATTCCCGGCTGGGCGCCCAGCCAATGCAGCAAGGGCCGGTTGCGACTGCCCTATAATCTGGGTGGCGTTGCGGCGCTGCAATGCGACCGGCGCAGCCCCGACAAAAAGCAACGCTGTAATCGCCCCATCCTGCGTCATTGCGATGCGAGTTTGTCCGGTTTTTGCATCAAGGTAGGAACTGACCTCGCCGCCGCGCTGCCCTGTCAGCTCTGCCAGAAAACCGGCCCAATCGTTCGGCGTTTCCATGCCAGCCAGTTCGGCCGTCCAGCCCGTGTTGCTGCGCGCAACAGCGCAATAATCTGCTGCGGGCGTGATCTGGGTTTGGCTGGCCACAAAACCATACCATGCGGCGGCAAACGGCTGCATCGCGACCATACTGCCCTTCAAGGCGGGTTGGCCTGACACGGGGTCAACCACAGCCGCGACCAAGCTGTTGGCCCCGCTGTGTGCGCTGTTTTGCCGGGTCCAATGCATAGGGGCAAATACTTGGCCCTTTTGTACACGGTCGGTTATCAATGCGCGGAAAATGCTGTGGCCTTGGGGGCTGGACACTGCCACCAGCGTGGCAGGCGCAATGCCGTGGATTCGGGCATCCTCGGGGTGAATTTCGACAAAAGGCTCGGCCAGATGCGCGCCCAAACGTGGGGATTTTCCCGTGCGGGTCATGGTGTGCCATTGGTCACGCACGCGGCCCGTATTGAGACGCAGACCCTGCGTTATTTCAGGCGCGGCAATGGGCAACATCCGCGCACGACCGTCAGGGTGGTAAAACCGGCCTTTGGCAAAGAAGCGCCCGCCAGTAGGACCTAGCTTCGACACGGGCCATTGCACGGGGGCCAAGTCGTCATAGGCAGCCGCATTTATATCGGCAAGGCCGGTCAGATCGAGGTCACGCGCAAAGGTGATCGCGGTTTCACTCAAGCCCGCATATTCGCGGAAAATCTGATCTGGACCAGTATAGTCAAAGGCATCGGCCCACCCCATGCGTGCCGCCACTTGGGCCAGAATTTGCCAATCAGGGCGCGCGGCGCCGGGCGCGGGCAAGAACGGCCGCTGGCGCGAAATCATCCGTTCCGAGTTGGTGACTGTGCCCGATTTTTCACCCCATCCGGTGGCAGGCAGCAACACATCGGCCAAATCACCTGTATCTGTGCGCGCCATGATATCGGACACCACGGTAAACGGCACCGCCGCAATCGCCGCCGCCACACGGTTGGCATCCGGCAGGCTAACGGCCGGATTGGTCGACATGATCCACAGCGCCTTGATCTGGCCGCTGGCGCAGGCGTCAAACAGATCAACCGCTTTCAGGCCCGGTTTTGTACAGATCGTAGGGCTGTTCCAGAAATTTTGCACAGCCTCACGGTGGGCGGCATTCTCAATATCCAAATGGTTGGCCAGCATATTCGCAAGCCCGCCCACCTCACGCCCGCCCATCGCGTTGGGTTGGCCGGTGACTGAGAAAGGCCCCATTCCCGCCTGCCCGATGCGACCGGTGGCAAGGTGGCAGTTGATAATCGCGTTGACCTTATCGGTGCCGCAGGCCGACTGATTGACCCCTTGCGAGTAAACCGTGACCACCTTTTGCGTGCCTGCCCAAAGCTGGTAAAACGCAGCAAGCTCGGCATCGCTAAGGCCGGTCGTTTTGGGGTTACTGGCGCGGGCAGCGGTTAGGGCCGCGCCAAACCCGTTCACATGCTCTGCGACATAGGCACCGTCGACAGCCCCCGTATCGGCAAGGTGGCACAACAGCCCGTTGAACAAGGCGATGTCCCCATCCGGCGCCACGGATAAATGCAGATCGGCCAGCCCGCTGGTGGCGGTTTTGCGCGGGTCGATATTGACCACGCGCATGTTTGGCCGTGCCGATTTCGCGGCAACAATGCGCTGGAACAGCACAGGATGACACCACGCAAGGTTGGACCCCACAAGCACGACCAAATCGGCCTGTTCCAAATCCTCATAGGTACCCGGAACGGTATCTGTACCAAAGGCGCGTTTATGACCCGCCACGCTGGACGCCATACAAAGCCTAGAATTCGTGTCAATATTGGCCGAACCCATGTAGCCTTTCATCAGCTTGTTGGCGACATAGTAATCCTCGGTCAACAATTGCCCCGAGACATAAAACGCCACGCTATCGGGGCCATGATCGCGGATGGCGGCCGCAAAACGGCTTGCCACCAGATCAAGCGCCGTATCCCATTCGGCCACCTGCCCGTTGATCTGAGGGGTCAAAAGCCGCCCCTCAAGATCAATGGTTTCGCCCAAGGCCGACCCTTTGGAACACAACCGCCCGAAATTGGCGGGGTGATCGGGGTCGCCTTTTATCGTACCATCCGCAGCGGCAAGAACACCGCAACCGACACCGCAATAGGGGCAAGTGGTCTTTATCGTCATGCTGCCGCCCGCGCCCGCAAGGTTGTGGCGTCCAACAAAATCCGTCCGCCCTCGACCCGCGTTGGAAAGGTTGCAACCGAGCCTGTATCTAGGCCTTGCACCATGCCCGTTTCCAAACTGATGACCCAGTTGTGCAGCGGGCACGTCACCGAATTGCCATGCACGATGCCCTCGGACAGCGGGCCCTTTTTATGCGGGCAGGTGTCGTCAATCGCGAACACCTCATCCGTGGCGGTGCGAAACACGGCCACACAGCCCAGCGGGGTTTTCACCACACGCGCCCCGCGCAGGGCGATGTCATCAAGGGCGGCGATATCGATCCAGTCACTCATTCTGCGGCCTCCAAAGTCAGGTCTGCCAAGGGTTGATAACTTTCTGCCTTTTTGGCGATGTGATCGGCCCACGGGTCTTTGCGATAGATGGATTGCGACAGCTCAAACCGGTCGACCAATGCGGCGCGGGTTTCAAGGTTGCTGACCTGTTCGGTGATCCAGTCAAGGCCGACCTTGGCCATCCACTTATAAATCCGGTCCAGATATTTGGCATTTTCGCGGTAAAGCTGCGTCACAGCTTTGATCGCGGCAATCGCCTCTTCCTCGGTCGAAACTTGAATCATCAACTCGGTTTCGCGCACATCCATGCCCGCCGCCCCGCCGATGCTGATCTGATAGCCACTGTCGACGCAGACGATGCCGATATCTTTGCACGTCGCCTCGGCACAGTTGCGCGGGCAGCCCGACACCCCCAGTTTCAGCTTATGAGGCGTCCACGACCCCCAAAGCGTTTTTTCCAGCTTGATACCAAGGCCGGTGCTGTCTTGGGTGCCAAAGCGGCAATGATCGGTGCCAACGCAGGTTTTCACCGTGCGCAAGCCTTTGGAATAAGCGTGGCCCGACACCATGCCAGCCGCGTTCAGATCGGCCCAGATTGCGGGCAAATCCTCACCCTTTACGCCCAGCAAATCGATACGTTGGCCGCCTGTTACCTTAACCGTCGGCACCATGTATTTGTCGGCAGCATCGGCAATCGCACGCAATTCATTGGGGGTCGTAATCCCGCCCCACATGCGCGGCACCACGCTGAACGTGCCGTCTTTTTGAATGTTGGCGTGCTTGCGCTCGTTGATAAACCGGCTTTGCGGGTCATCAGCGTATTCCAACGGCCAATCGGCCAGCAGGTAAAAGTTCAGCGCGGGGCGGCAGCTGGGGCAGCCATCTGGCGTGTTCCAGTTACACGCCTGCCAAACGGCGGGCATGGATTTCAGCTCTTGGCTTTTGATCATGCGGCGCACGTCTTCATGCGTCATGTCGGTACATTTGCACATCGGCTGACTGGTGGGCAGCACGAACGCATCGCCCAATGTCACGGCCAAGACCTGCTCGACCAAACCTGTGCAGGTCCCGCACGAGCCTGAGGCCTTGGTCACCGCCCGCACAGCGCCCAAATCGGTCGCACCGGCGTTGATCGCATCGACAATAGTCCCTTTGCAAATGCCGTTGCAGCCACAGATTTCCGCATCACGCGGTAAGGCTGCAACGGCCGCTAACGGGTCCAGGGGGGTCCCTCCCTGATAGGCGGGGCCAAAGATCAGGGTATCGCGCATATCCGAAATATCGGTTTTGTCGCGGATCAGGCCAAAGAACCAATTGCTATCGGCCGTATCACCATACATCACCGCGCCGATGACGCGGTCGGCCTGAATAACCAGCCGACGGTACACACCACGGCCAGGATCGCGGAACACGATATCCTCACGCCCTTCACCATCGGCAAAATCACCGGCACTGAACAAATCACACCCTGTCACTTTCAGCTTGGTCGAAATCTCTTTGGAGACAAAGGTCGCAGGCTGACCCAACAAGGTAAGTGCTGCCACCTTGGCCTGATCATAGAGCGGCGCAACAAGGCCGAAAATCGCGCCATTATGTTCGACGCATTCGCCAATCGCCAAGATATCGGCATTTGAGGTGACCATTTGGTCATCAACATGGATGCCTTTGCCAACCGCAAGCCCGGTTTCCTTGGCCAAAGCCACGTTCGGGCGAATGCCCACGGCCATCACCAGCAAATCACACGGCAGCTCGGTGCCATCGGCGAGCAAAAGCGCGCGGACCTTGCCGTTTTCGCCCAAAATCTCTTTGGAATTGGCTTGGCAGCGCACGGTAATGCCTTTTTCCACCAATGCCTTGCGTAGCAGATAGCCCGCTGCCTCATCCAGCTGACGCTCCATCAAATGGCCCATGATATGCACCACGGTCACATCAACGCCACGCGCCGCCATGCCTGCCGCCGCCTCTAGGCCCAAAAGCCCGCCGCCGATGACAACAACCTTGTTGTCAGGCCCCATCGACATCATCAGCTCGGTGTCTTCCAAATCGCGGTAGGCGATCACGCCGTCCAGATCATGGCCGGACATAGGGATGATAAACGGGTTCGAGCCTGTGCCGAACAACAGCTTGTCATAGGGCAGAACATCGCCGTTTTCAGCCGTGACCGTTTTGGCCTCGGCATCAATGCTGGCAATGCGCTCGCCAAAACGGCAGGTCACGCCGTTGTCAGCATACCAAGCGTCATCATGGGTGACGATTTCGGCGTAAGTTTTGTCACCGGCCAAAACCGGCGACAGCATGATGCGGTTATAGTTGCCGCGGGGCTCTGCGTTAAACAGGGTCACGTCATAGGCCGCAGCATCCTGCTCGAGCAGCAGTTCAAGCGCGCGGCCCGTGGCCATACCTGCGCCAATGATAATGAGTTTTTGTGTCATATCCATTACTCCGCTGCGATTGCTTTGGGTTTCGGTTTGGCGCCATGCTCATATTCCTCTAGGAAATCGAGCACTTCTTGGCGGTACGTATAGTAGTCGGGGTGAGCGAGCAGTGCCTTGCGGGTGCGCGGGCGCGGCAGGTTTACATCGGTAATTTTACCGATGGTTGCCTGCGGGCCGTTGGTCATCATCACCACGCGGTCGGCCAGCAAAATCGCCTCATCCACGTCATGCGTCACGCAAATCGCGGTGACTTTGGTGCGCGACCACACCTCCATCAGCACCTCTTGCAGCTCCCACCGGGTCAAGCTGTCGAGCATACCAAAGGGTTCATCCAGCAGCAGCAATTTGGGGGAAAGCGCAAAGGCGCGGGCGATGCCCACCCTTTGTTTCATGCCGTTTGACATGCTGGCGGCACCGCGATCCATCGCATCGGCAAGGCCCACGCGCTCTAGATAATATTCAACCACATCCTGACGCTCGGCTTGGGACGCGCGGGGATAAACCTTATCCACCCCGATCGCCACGTTTTCCTTGGCGGTCAACCACGGGAACAGGTTGGGCGATTGGAACACCACCGCGCGCTCGGGGTCGGCCCCTTCGACGTTCCAACCATCAAGGCGGATCGCGCCTTTGGAAATAGAGTTTAGCCCCGCCGCCATGGTCAAAACCGTGGATTTGCCACAGCCGGAATGGCCGATCAGGCTGATAAACTCACCCTTATTGATTTTCAGGTCAAAGTTTTCGACCACCGTCAGCGGCCCTTTGGGGGTGGGATAGATTTTATGCAGCTGCGAGAAATTCAGATAGCGTTCCTCAATCCCGCCCGCTTGGGCCTCGGCCACGACTTTAGGTACCGAATGGATTGGCGTGACCTTTGGCAGGCTGCGCGTCTCGGTGGTTTTTGCGGCGATGCCGACATCCATCAAATGCTGTGTAACCTTGCCGCGCAGGGCCTTGAACTGCGCGTCATGGTTCATGGTGCTGCGGTCACGCGGGCGACCGATGCCAACCGTAATCGGGTCGGCCAGCGTGCCATCCGGGTTCAGCAAGATGATGCGGTCGGCCAGCAAGATCGCCTCATCCACGTCATTGGTGATCAGGATGCAGGTCTTTTTGTCCTGCTCCCAAATATCCAAAATCTCATCCGCCAAATTGGCACGGGTCAGCGCGTCCAGCGCCGAAAGGGGTTCATCCAACAACAGCATTTCGGGGTCCATCGCCAAAGCGCGGGCCACAGATACCCGTTGGCGCATCCCACCCGACAGCTCGGCAGGGCGGCGGTGCGTGGCGTGACCAAGGCCAACCATCTGGATGTAATGGTCAATCTTGGCGTTACGTTCCGCCTTGGACAGTTTCGGAAACACCGCATCCACGGCCAGCCCGATATTACCTGCAACCGTCAGCCACGGCATCAAGGAATAGCTTTGAAACACCAAACCCCGATCTGGCCCCGGCCCTGTGATCGGCTTGCCTTTGAACGTCAAGCTACCGCTATCGGGCATTTCCAAACCCGCAATCAGGTTCATCAAGGTGGATTTACCGGTGCCGGAAAACCCAAGGATCGCTACAAATTCGCCCTCGGCCACCTCAAGCGAGATGTTTTTTAGAACCTCGGCGCGGTTGCCCGATTGGCCGTAACCTTTGGACATGTTTTGGATGCTTAGAATGCTCATACCGATCACCGATTTGCTGTGAAGGTAAAGGCGGATTGCAGGGCATACATCACACGGTCCAGCAAGAAGCCGATGATCCCGATGGTCAGCACCGCCACCATAATTTTGGCAAGCGACTGGCTGGAACCGTTCTGGAACTCATCCCAGACGAATTTGCCAAGACCGGGGTTCTGCGCCAGCATTTCAGCAGCGATCAGCACCATCCAGCCCACACCAAGGCTGAGCCGCAAGCCGGTAAAAATAAGTGGTAAGGCCGAGGGCAAAACCAATTTGGTGATCTTGGTATAGGTGTTCATTTTCAACACCTTGGACACGCTGACAAGGTCTTTGTCGATGCTTGCCACACCCAGCGCGGTGTTGATCAACGTGGGCCACAGCGAACACAAGGTCACAGTGATGGCCGACACCAAAAACGATTTGGCAAAGAACCCGTCACTGGCATAGGTGGCCGAAACGATCATCGTTACAATCGGCAACCACGCCAGCGGCGACACCGGTTTAAAGATCTGGATCAACGGGTTAATCGCGGCATTGGCAGTAGGCGACAGGCCCGCCGCAATCCCCAAAGGAATGGCAATGGCCGAGGCGATCAGAAAGCCGAAAAACACGGTTTTGATTGAGGTCCAGATTTGCGCGTAATAGGTGGCGCGGCCCGTGTAAGGCCGGATTTTCACATCATCGGCGCGGCCAGCAGCCACCAATTCGGCGTTGCGCGCATCTTGGCGCTCATTAAAGGCGTCTTCCTTGGCATATTCGCGCAAGGCCTCATCATGCAAGTTCAGCGCTTGTTCCCACACCTGCCCCGGGCCTGGAATCGCGCCCAGCGAGGTTTGAACCTTGGGCGCAAGTGCTGCCCATGCCATCATAAACACCAAAATCGCCAGCAACGGCACGCAGAGCAAACGCCACACCTCACCCATTTGCGCCTTGGGGTTGTCACCTGCGGCGGCCTTTAGAATTGGGGTCAGCCATGCAAAGCCAAGCGCGCTTAGCCAAACATCGGCTTTGTTGATACGGGCAAAAAGGCGGGCGCGGCGGGCCTCTTTGGTCATAGTATTACCAAGGGTATCAGGGTCAATTGCGGTCATGTTTTGGTCCTGCATGTCAGATGGGCGTCTGGGGACCTGCCCCACCACAGATGGGCGGGGCAGATATCGGCTTAGCCTTGGATTTTATTGCCAACGACGGTTTGGTTGCCCTTCAGGCCAATCGGCAAGCTGTCGATATAGGCGTTGGGGGTGTGGCCATTGTAGGGAATGGCGTCGATGATATCGGCCGCAGGGGTTGGCGCTTTGAAGCCGTCACTATCCCAAGGAAAGTCAGCCTCGGACGCCAAGCCTTCATCAACCAACATCCGGGCCGCTTGCAGGTAGATGTCTGGGCGGTAAACAGATTTTGCCTGCTCGATGAACCATTCGTCGGTTTGCGGCTCGGCAATCTGGCCCCAACGGCGCATCTGGCTCAGGTACCAAATCGCATCGGAATAAAAGGGATAGGTCGCAAAGTGGCGGAAGAAGACGTTAAAGTCGGGCACGTCGCGCTTGTCACCCTTTTCATACTCAAAGGTGCCGGTCATCGAGTTTGCGATAACCTCACGGTCGGCGCCCACATATTCGGGGCGTGCCAAAATATCGACAGCCTCGGCGCGGTTGGCGTTGTCGTTTTCATCCAGCCAGATCGCGGCGCGGATCAGGGCTTTGGTGATGGCAATTGTCGTGTTCGGGTTTGCCTCGGCAAACTCGGCGCTGATACCAAAGACCTTTTCAGGGTTGTTTTTCCACAGCTCATAATCGGTGATAACCGGAACGCCGATACCTTTGAACACAGCCTGCTGGTTCCATGGCTCACCCACCGAGTAGCCAAAAATCGTGCCCGCTTCCATCGTTGCAGGCATTTGTGGGGGCGGCGTTACCGACAGCAACACATCCGCGCCGATTTTGCCCGAAACATCCTCGGGCGAGTAATAACCGGGCTGCAAACCACCTGCGGCCAACCAATAGCGCAGCTCGTAGTTATGGGTGGAAACTGGGAAAACCATGCCCATGTTGAACGGCTTGCCTTGGCCTTTGTAAGATTTCACCACCGGTGCAAGGGCGCTGGCGCTGATCGGGTGCTGTGGCTTGCCATCGGCACCCATCGGCACGTTTGGCTTCATCTGCTCCCAAATATCGTTGGAAACGGTAATCGCGTTGCCGTTCAGATCCATCGAAAACGGCGTGATGATATGCGCTTTGGTACCGTAACCAATGGTTGCGGCCAGCGGCTGGCCTGCCAACATATGCGCGCCGTCAAGCTGCCCGTCGATCACACCGTCCAGCAAAACCTTCCAGTTTGCTTGGGCTTCCAGCGTGACATAAAGGCCTTCATCTTCAAAATAATGCTGCTCATAGGCCACGGCGAGCGGGGCCATATCTGTCAGTTTAATAAAACCGAATTTCAGTTCGTCTTTTTCCAGCTTCAGCATTTCGGCCATCGCCGGCGTGGTCGCCAAGGCAGACAGCAGCGCAATATGGGCAAGTTTATACTTCATGGATATGTCCCTTCGGTTCGGAAAAATGAAAAAGCCGCTTGATGATCCGATGAAGGGGAGGAGGTCCACATCAGGTCAATCAAGCGGCGTTGCTTGTCTATGCGGCTCTCTTCGTTGAAAGCCTGTAGAAGCTTCAATGCTTCCTTAACCTTAGGATGCTGGCTTCGATGCTGCAGTGCAAATAAAACGCGTCGATATGACCCCAATTATGCCGCAATGCAGAAAGTGCGTAAAAAATATGCGTTAATCCGGGGGTAACGCATAGGTCTTGCCATCAAAAAAGGCATCAGGTTCAAGAATCAGTTGCCCCCGCATCGACGCAATACTTGTCCGACAGGCCATGGTGCCCTCTGGTTTTGCGGATACCATAGGAAGGTCGGCGCCAAGAGGCGCAATATATTTGCGAAACAGGTCAGGCCGAAAGCATGCCGCCGCCGCACGCGCCGTTCCGGCTTGGTCTAACCAATGCAATGCCGCAATCTGCGTGCCAATCCAGCCCGCCTGACTGCGCCACGGAAAATTCGCGCCGCCGATAGAGAAGCGCAAAAAATTAGGCACTTTAACAGGTTCTGCGCCCAGCTCGGGCAATATTTCCCCTGACAGCGCCCGATCAATCGCCTCATCCGGTAGATCAAGGTGTTCCGACCGCGCCAAAATTTCGGCGGCCAGCGCGTGGTTTTCAGGGCGGTCCAACCATTCGGCAGCGCGGTAAATGGCCCGCATAAGCGCGCCAGTGGTTTCGGGATGCTCATCAGCCCAATTGCGCCGCACCCCCAAAACCTTTTCAGGGGCAAATTTCCAGATGCTTGCACCGGGCAAAATCAGCTCGGCGGCCCCGCTGTTTACCGCGACGGCCCCCCAAGGTTCGCCCACGCAAAACAAATCCAGATCGCCTGCGGCAACGGCATCGGCCATCAGATGCGGCGGCGTTGTGACCAGCGTAAACCGCGCGGCGGCATCGCCCATCCAATAGGAAAATAGCAAACGGTGCATGGAATAGGGAAACGGAACACCAACCCGCACCGGCCGGTCAGGGGTCAAAATCGAGGCCGAAATCAGGGCGCGGCGGGTGCCAATCGGGTCTAAAAACCCACCGTTCCACCCTGCCCTGCGCATTTTGGCAGCCAGCGCTGTAGATGCCCCTATCACTGTGCCACTTATGGACAGCACCATCAACGCATCGGTTTGCACCTGCTGCCCGCTTAACCCCAGCGTCATGGCAATCGGCATCGGGGCCAGCATATGCGCGGTATCCAGATGGCCCATCGCCAAAAGGTCACGCAACGCTGCCCAAGACGGCTGACGCAGCAGGTTGAGCGCAATCCCCTCCTCATCCGCAAAACCCAGCGTTTGCGCGATGATCAACGGGGCGCTGTCGACCAAGGACACATATCCGCAATTCAGTAAACGGCGGTTCATTTCAACAAATCCGTCGCAGTGATCAGGGCATCGGCCACGTCAATCACCTTGCGCTTTTGGTCCATTGCGGTGCTGCGCAGCAACGCATAGGCCTGTTCCTCGGAAATACCTTTGGCGCGCATCAACAACCCTTTTGCGCGATCAATAACTTTGCGATCTGCCAGCGCCTTTTTGGCGGCATCCAGTTCCAGCCGCAACTGGCTCATCATCTGAAACCGCGCAATGGCGGTTTTCAAAACCGGCTTAATCCGGTCGGGCACCAGATCACCAACCACATAGGCGCTTAGCCCTGCCGCCACCGCAGCACTGGTCATGTTATCATCCGATTGATCGACAAACATCGCAACCGGCCTGCCCTTTGCATCAGACGCAGCACTGACCTGTTCCAGCACATCACGGCTGGGGTTGGTTAGATCAATCAAGACGATATCGGGATTGATTTCGGTCAGGCGGCGCGCAAGGCCCAGCATTTCGGGCAGTATCGTTACATCAGACCAGCCGCCTTCGGTCAGCGCATCCTTGATGGCTGTGGCGCGGTTATGATCCGGTTCTAGAACAAGAATACGCAATGGATTAGGCATAACTGACTTGGTACAACTGCGCGCGCGCAATAACAGCATGGCCTGCGCTGCGGCCCCCTACAAAACAACACCAAGCCAACCACCGCACATATTGCAGGCGAAATGCTTAAAAATAAAGCAGGTCATCGCATGGGGCCTTGGGTGAAAACCGCCTTAAACCGCCATCATATGTGGCAATGCCCCGCCATATGTCTCGCGCAGGGCCTCGGGGGTAAACGCCTCGCTTATCGTCCCTGCGGCAACCACATGCCGGTTCAGCAGCAACACGCGGTCAAACCACACAGGCACCGAGGCCAAATCGTGGTGCACCGCCACCACCGCCGCACCTTCGTCGCGCAGGGCGTGTAACACCGTCACAATCGCGGCTTCGGTCTTGGCATCCACACCAGCAAAGGGCTCGTCCAGCAAATACAGGCTGGCCCGCTGTGCCAAGGCCCGCGCCAAAAACACCCGCTGCTGCTGCCCGCCCGATAAGGCGCCGATTTGCCGCTTGGCAAATTCCGTCAGGCCAACCCGCGCAAGGCAGTCCATCGCCCAAGCCCGATCGGCGCCACGCACAGGGCGCAGCAGGCCAAGCTCGCGCTGCATCCCCATCAACACGACATCAATCACCCGCACCGGAAAATCCCAATCGACCGAGGCCCGCTGCGGCATATAGGCGACCTTGGCGCGTACCTGTGCCAAAGGTTCGCCAAAAAACAGCGCCTCACCGCCCGCTTTGGGCACCACCCCCAAGGCGGCCTTAAGCAGGCTTGATTTGCCCGCCCCATTCGGCCCGACAATCGCCGTCATCGCGCCTGCCGGAATTTCGGCGCTGGCCTGATCAACCGCCATCACCGCGCCGTAGCGCACCGACAGCTTGTCAAATGTCAGGGCTATCATGCGCGCGCCACCAGTTTACCAACCAGCCCACGGTCAGGTGCCGCCGCCCCCAAGGCACGGGCTATCACCGTGATATTATGGTCCATCATCCCCGGATATGTGCCCTCATAGGTGCCATCTGCCCCCATCGCGTCGGAAAACAGCTCGCCGCCAATCACAACCTGATGCCCCTGCGCCGCCGCCCCTTCGACCAGCGCCCGCATCGCCCGCGCCGGAACCGAGCTTTCGACAAACACCGCCTTGATCTTGCGCGCGACCAGCATATCGACCAAAGCCCCGATCCGCGCGAGACCAGCCTCGCTCTCGGTCGAGATGCCTTGCAGGCCTTCGACCTCAAACCCGTAAGCGCGGCCAAAATAGGAAAACGCATCATGGGCGGTGACCAAAACCCGTGCCTCGGGCGGTACTTGCGCCAGCACCTCATGGGCATAGGCATCCAAGGCACGTATCTCGGCGCTATAGGCTGCGGCATTCGCGGCGTGCAGTTCTGCGTCATGCGGGGCCAGTTGCGACACGGCAGACTGCACCTGCGCGACCGCATCTAGCCACAAGATCGGGTCCATCCAGACATGCGGGTCGTGATGGTCGGCATAGCCTTCCCACGACAGCAGCCTATCTTTGGCGATCGCCTCGGCCACTGGCACCACTGTCACCCGCCGTGCGATATCGGCCATAAAATCAACCAGCTGCGCTTCAAGCCGCAGCCCATGCCACAGCACCAGATCGGCGCGAACCATTGCGGCAATATCGCTGCGGGTTTGACGGTAGCTGTGCGGATCAACCCCCGGCCCCATCAAAGCCGTAACCGTACCTGCGCTGATCCGGCGGGCCGCATCTGCGATCATGCCCGTCGTGGCCACAATCTGCGGGGCATCCGCAGCAAAGGCCAATTTGGGCATGGCAAGAAGGATGGGGGCGGCAAAGAGCGCCCGACGAGAGAGATGCGCATGTGTTTTCATACCTCACATGTATTGCGAACGACTCGCAAAGTCAATGAAGTTGAGAATCACTCGCAAGTAACTCCACTACCCTTTACGGCGCAAACCGGTTTCAACCAACATGCCGCGGCGCTTGGCCTCATAGTAATAGCCTTTTGCGTACCAACTCTCCGCCGTATCCTGACTGCCATGTGACAGCAGCCAAGCCCCGCGCAGATACTTTACCCCATATTTCAAATTGGTTTCGGCATCCAACAGCCCGCTTGGGTCGCCGCGATAGCCCATACCGCGCGCAGTGTCCGGCAACATCTGCATCAAGCCGAAATACGGGCCATTGCGGGCTTCGGGGCGGTGGTGGCTTTCCCGCAGAACAATGCGATGCACAAGCGAACGCGGGACCTGATAATGATCGGCGTATGTGTTGATCAGCCCGCGCAATTCAGGGGTTTCATTCGCGTGCAATGGCGGGTCAAATACTTGGTTTCCATAGCGATTGTGACCTTCGGCCCTTGGGCCAGTGCAGGCAGATACCAAGGCAATCGCCCCAAACAGGGCCGTGCGGCGCGTGATTGCAAACATTGAATTCTCCCTACGTCAACGCCGACTCATTAACTAAACAAGGGTTTTCTGGCAAATGCTGGATTTATAAGATGGCTTTTTTCCGCCTATGGGCTGGCCGGAACATCGTTTTGGCGAACACCATCAAAGCTGGAAAAACGGCCCTTGCCGAACATCCCTTAGCCTGATGCAGACAATTGAACTGCCTGCGGCTTTGCCTTAACGTCACGCGAGACAAGGCACTTTTGCATAGCAATTCAGGGGGAAGACAGATGTCAGATACGGCCCAATACGGTTTTGATACGTTGCAGATACACGCGGGCGCACACCCCGATCCGGCAACGGGGGCGCGGCAAATCCCGATTTACCAAACCACGGCCTATGTGTTTCGCGATGCCGATCACGCCGCCGCATTGTTCAACCTTGCCGAAGTGGGCTATATTTATTCGCGCCTGACCAACCCGACTGTGGCAGCCCTTGCCGAACGGATTGCAGCGCTTGAGGGCGGCGTAGGCGCGGTTTGCTGCTCATCCGGTCACGCGGCGCAGTTGATGGCGCTGTTTCCGCTGATGCAGCCGGGCTGCAATGTGGTCGCCTCGACCCGGCTGTATGGCGGCACCATCCAGCAGTTCACCAACACAATCCGCAAGTTTGGCTGGTCGGCCAAGTTTGTCGATTTTGATGATCTAGAGGCATTGGAAGCGGCAGTTGACGACAACACCCGCGCGATTTTCTGTGAAAGCATCGCCAACCCCGGCGGCTATATCACCGACATTCCGGCCGTGGCCAAGGTGGCCGATAAGGTTGGCCTGCCGCTGATCGTCGATAACACAACCGGCACGCCCTATCTGTGCCAGCCGATCAAGCTGGGGGCGACGCTTGTTGTTCACTCCACCACAAAATATCTAACCGGAAACGGCACCGTCACGGGTGGTTGCGTCGTCGATAGCGGCACGTTTGATTGGTCGGCCAGCGGCAAGTTCCCCAGCCTGTCCGAACCGGAACCCGCCTATCACGGCATCAAGTTCCATGAGGCGCTGGGCGGCATGGCGTTCACCTTCCACTCTATCGCAATCGGGCTGCGCGATCTGGGCATGACAATGAACCCGCAAGGCGCGCATTACACGCTGATGGGGATTGAGACCCTGTCTTTGCGAATGGCGCGGCATGTGGAAAATGCGCAAAAAGTCGCGGAATGGCTGGAAACGCACCCAGCCGTGGAAAAGGTCACCTATGCAGGGCTGGACAGCTCACCCTATAAAAAGCGCATACCCACGGTTTGCCCCAAGGGCGCCGGTGGGCTGTTTACAGTGTCGCTGAAAGGCGGGTATGAGGCCTGCGTAAAGCTGGTGTCAGATCTGAAACTATTCAGCCATGTGGCGAACTTGGGCGATACCCGCAGCCTTGTTATTCACCCCGCCTCAACCACCCACCGCCAACTTTCCGAGGCGCAGCAAGTGGCAGCAGGGGCTGCGCCAAACACGCTGCGGCTGTCGATCGGGATTGAAGATCCGGCCGATATTATCGCCGATCTGGAACAGGCTTTGGCCAAGGGCTAACGCAAAACCCCGCCCGTGGGTGCAAAACCTACGGGCGGGGCGCATTTTCTAAGCGCTGCTGGTACAGCAAAAGGCGTGTCGCTTATCCAGCGCGCAGCAGGTTGCCCAGCCGCTCAATCCCTGTGGCAATCGTCGCCTCATCCGCGCGGGAAAACGACAAGCGGATGGTATTGCGCCCCGACCCATCGGCATAAAAGGCCGAGCCGGGAACAAAAGCCACGCGCTGGGTTTGCAATGATTTTGCCAGTAACTCGGCCCCATCCATGCCTTTTGGCAGGGTGATCCAGATGAACATCCCGCCTTCGGGGCGCGTCCATTCCACGCCCGATGGCATATGCGTGGCCAAAGCGGCCAGCATCGCATCGCGCCGCGCACGATAGGCGGTTTTGATCTTGGCGACATGGGCGTCAAAGATTTTGCCCGCCACATCAGCAATCGCCATTTGGTTCAGCGTCGAGGAATGCAGATCGGCGGCTTGTTTCATTAGCACGATACGGCTGATGACCTCTTTTGCACCGCAAATCCAGCCCACGCGCAGACCGGGCGCAAGCGTTTTGGAAAACGAACCGCAATACAATGTGCGGCACGCCTCGATACTGCCCTTTTGCGCGATTTCCAGCGCGAGGATCGGTGGCACCGCCTCACCATCAAAGCGCAGGGATTGATAGGCGGCATCCTCGATGATCGCGATATCAAGCTCTTCGGCCAGTTTCAGCATGGACTCGCGGGTGGAATGGTCCAGCGTCTCGCCCGTTGGGTTGGCAAAATCAACCGACATATAGGCAAATTTTACGCGGCCACCCTTGGCTTCGGCGGTTTGCGCATAGTCACTGGCAGACCGGTTGCCGCGCGGATCAAGACGGTCATATTCCGGCTCATACGCATTGAACGCCCCCAGCGCGCCAAGATAGGTCGGCCAGCCAACCAGCGCCGTATCTTTCGGCGAAAGCATAAGTTTACCCAAATAATCAAGGGCTTGTTGTGACCCCGACGTGATGATGATGTTATCCGCATCACAGGGCACCCCGATACGCGCCATTTGCCCCGCGATCCAGTCGCGCAGGGGTTTATAACCTTCAGACACCGAGTATTGCAGCGCCGCCTCGGCCCGTGGGCCGCTAAGGATGTCGCTGATTGCGGTTTGAAATTCGGCGGCAGGAAAGAACGCGGGATCGGGGATGCCGCCCGCAAAGGAAATGATATCGGGCTGGTCGAGCAGTTTCAGCAACTCGCGGATTTCGGACGCCTTCATGCGGCTGGTCCGGCTGGCGAAAACATGGTCCCAATTCATCTGCTGATCCTTCCCCGAAATGGTTCGGGGAAGGAGTGGCGCGGATTTCGGGGTAAGTCAATAAGGCTGACGTAAGGCCAGCATTCGTTGCAGCGCGTCAGTTGGGCGCAAGCAACTGCCATGTGATCGTGACCGAGGCCGACACCGATATCTCGCCCCCTTCAACGGGTACGCTGGCCATTGCGGCGCGGACGAATTTCGGTTGCGGATCATAGCCCGAAGCCTCGGAAATCAAAAGGACAGGCCCCAGAGTGACACCCGCCGCAATGGCAAGAATTTCTGCGCGGTGGCGGGCATCAAAAACAGCGGCTTTGCGCGCGCTGTCAAGCAGAGGCGCAGGGGCGCTCATGCCGAATTCTATTCCGTTCAGGGTGTTTGCCCCTTCACCGATAGCGGCATCCAAAGTGGCCCCAAGTGCTGCAAGATCACGGACCCGTACCGAAAGCTGGTTAACCGCCGTATAGCCATCAATGCTATTTGCGTCACCGTTAGGGTTGTTGGTCCAATTGGGTTGCAACGACAGGCCCGAGGTTTGCAGATCACGCGGCGCCACTCCGGCAGATTTAAGGGTGGTCAAAACTTCGATCAGTTGGCTGGCGTTATCTGCCATCGCGGCGCGCGCGGTTTTGGCGGTTGTGGTGACCCCCAACGTGACTGTCGCCATATCAGGGGCGGCGGCAATTTCGCCGATGCCGGTGATGGTAATCTGGGCGGGCGGGGTTTGTGCAGCACTTGGGGCAGCAAAGGCCATAAAAAGCGGCAAAATCAGGCTATTGTAGGCACGCATGGTGGTTTCTCCTAGGTTTTGCGTCTGTCTTCAAGGGTATGGCGCGGGCAAAAAGCAGAGTCTTGGCGGAAACGGGCCGATCGCCTCGGAAAAATGGGGGCTTTTTCTTTCATTCGGCAAAAACCTGCTGTAGGACAATATTAACCTAGGGCGGAGCTTTCCGCACCTTTTCCTTTTGTGCTAGATCCGTGCAATGAAACCTAACTTCGCCCTGAATATCACCGATTCCGCAATAAGCCTTTTGCACCGCACGCCGCGCGGTTGGCTAGAGATTGGATCGGCAAACTTTGATGCCCCCGACCTGGATGAGGCGCTAGGATACCTACGCTCCTCGGCGTTGGGGTTGTCGCCGCATGGAATCACGACAAAGCTGATCTTGCCGCCAAGCCAGATTCTCTATGTCGAAGTCGAGGCCGCTGGCCCCGACAAAGCGGCGCGGGAAACGCAGATCCGTGCGGCACTGCAAGACCGCACCCCCTATGCGGTTGACGATTTGGTATTTGATTGGTGGGGCGCTGGCCCCAATATCAAGGTTGCCGTTGTTGCGCGCGAAACTTTGGAAGAGGCCGAAGCCTTTGCCGAGACCCATCGGTTCAACCCCGTCTCATTTGTGACGACCCCTGCCGAAGGGCAGTTTGCGGGCGAGCCTTGGTTTGGCGTCACCAAACTCTCCACCTCAATTTTGCCTGAGGGTGAAAAGGTGACACGCGACCAAGACCCCGTAAAGGTGGTTGCGCGCGACATACCAAAGGCCGAGGTTTCTGCACCTCAAGCGGCTGACGAGCAAGCTCCAGCTGCTGATGGCAAAGTAGATGACAAAATAACCAACGAAGATGCGGAAAAAACCGCAGAGGACGCGGCGGCGCAAGCCACAGCCAAGGCCGAAGCAACAGCAAAATCCTCGGCCGACGCAAAAGCGAAAGCAATGGCTAAGGACATTGAAGACGCAAAGGTAAAAGCCCTCGCCGCCCAAAAACAGGCCGCAGAAGAACAGGCTGCCGAAAAAAGAGCCGCTGAAAAACAAGCGGCCGATGCATTAAAAGCAGAACAAGACCGCGCAGCCGCCGAAATGGCCGAAGCCGCGCAAAAAGCCAAAGACGACGCCGAAAAACGCGCCGCAGCCGAAGCGGCTGCCATAGCCGAGGCCGAGTCGATCCGCAAAACCGAGGCTGCAAAGGCCGAGTTGGAGCGTCGGGCACAAGAGCTTGCGCAGGCCGAAGCCAAACGCATGGTCGTGGACGCGGAAAAGGCCAAAGCCGACCAGCTTGCCCGTGAAAAAGCCAAAGCTGCGTTGATTGAAGCGGAACGCAAGCGCACCGACTTAGAGCGCGTGGCCGCCGAATCCTCTACCACGAGTTTCGATCCGTTTACCGGCGTGATCGACCAAAATATTGGCGATGGGACAGGCCGCCTGGCCGAAGAAACCGAGCAAGAAGCCACAAGAGCACTTGGAATGGCTGCGTTTGCAAGTCGGCGTGCTGAAGCCGCATCTGCGGCGCCATCGCTTGGCCCGGCTGCTGTCGCGAACCTCGCCAAAGAGCTGACCGCCGCATCTAAGTCCAATGCATCGCAGTCTAATAATGTGAATCCCGGCCTGACAGCGAGAAAGCCCGACGCCCTCGCTGCGCCAATGGTGACATCTGTTGCGGCGGCGAAACCTGCGGTAACGCCTGCTCGGGCCCCTGCACTAACGCCCCCGCAATCTGCCGCAACATCCGCAAGACCGGCATCAACAAAGCCACTTAACGGAACAGCCGCTTTTGCGACTGGCGCAAAAGCCGAAATGCCAAAGCCTGCAATAGATGCCATCGCGGCTGCAAAGGTAACAGCTGCGCGCATCCCCGGGGCTGGTGCCGCGTTGGCCCGTTTCAAGTCAAAGGCACAAAAAAGCGTTACAACGGCGGCGGGACAAGCCAAAAGACAAGCGGCATTCGCCAAGCCAACTGGGACCAAACCGATCGGCGCCAAGTCGATTGGGGCCAAATCAGCTGAGACAAATACCGCTTTTGACAAAAGTGTGGGCGCGCTTGCTGCCAAAACGGCGCCGCGACGGGGTAAGCCCCGCTTCCTTGGCCTTATTTTGACACTTATTTTGCTGGCCGCACTTGCAGGCATCGCGGCATGGTCTTCGCTTTACCTGTCGCGTGATACGGACGCGCCAGAAACCGTACAGCAGGCCGATGCAACGGCGGCGCCCGCTGACGGCCCATTGTCCGGCGACGTTGCAGCAGACGGACCTGCGGCAGATGTCGTTACACCTGCCGAAGCCCAAGCTGAAGCCGAGGCCGAGTTGCCACCAGCCGATGAGGTTGCCGCAACCGTTCAGCCCGACACACAACCACCGGCTGCCGAAATGATTGCAGGGGCAGACCTTGCCGAAACTGGCGCGGCCCTTGCTGGGGCCGAGGGCAATGCGTCGGCCGAAGGGTCGGGCCTTGGCCAGCAAGACGAGATTGTTCTGGCGACAACAGATCAGGCGCAGCCAAGCTTCGACGCAGTTGCTTTGCCACGCCCGATCTCTCGGCCCGACACGGCCCCCACACCTGCCACAGCGCCCCCGCCCTTTGGCACGCAATATGAGTTTGAGCCTGACGGAACCATCAAAGCGACCGAAAAAGGTGTTATCATGCCAGACGGATTTTGGCTGATCGCAGCCAAACCGCCAGTGCTTCCCCCTGCCCGTCCGGCCGCGATTTCTGACCCTGTGAGTGCAGCGCCGCCCAATGCCACATCCGACACAGCGGGTGACGCTGCGAATGCAAGCACAGCAGGGATTTTGAGGACGGAGGGCATGGGCCCTTCTTCTGCTTTTGCGACGGACGCAACGGTTACGAACCGGCGCCCGAAAGGCAGATCGACGGTGCCTGCGCTGGCGGTCCCCGATGACGATGCGGCCTTGGCAACAGAAGATCAAGCCGTGGTTCGCTTGACCAGCCTGCGCCCGATTGCACGGCCAAAAACGGTTTTGGCAGCCGCTGAAGAGGCCCGCCAAGCGGTTGAAGCCGCTTCTTTGGCCGCCAAAGCCGCAGCCGCAGCCGCAGCCGCAGCAGATGAAAAGACCGCGCAAGAACAGATTGGGCAAGATAGCGTGATGACGGTTGCACTGTCTCCGCGCCCCGCTGCCCGACCACGTGATTTTTCAGGCGCTGTTGAGGCCGCGATCGCCGCAGCCTCACGCGATTCTACCCGCCAAGTCGTAGCGCCCCAAGCTGTGCCAGAGCCGGAAGAGGCCGATGAGCCCGAGGTTAAAGTCGCTGCCGCACCACGCATTCCGACCCATGCCAATGTCGCCCAACAAGCGACGTTCAAGAATGCGATCAACCTGTCAAAGACCAACCTGATCGGGGTTTATGGCGCAAAGAGCAATCGCTATGCACTGATCCGTAGCGCTTCGGGGCGGTATTCGAAAGTTAAGGTCGGTGACCGCTTGGATGGCGGAACGGTTGCGGCGATTACAAACACTGAAGTGCGCTATAAGAAGGGCAGCCGCATGCTCTCGCTTTCGATGCCGAACGGTTAGAGCGCTTAGGCTTTGCCTCAAGGTGCCTTACAAATGGGTGCTGAACGCCGGGTTAAATTGAATACATTTATAACGTTCAGGCTGATTACGTTTTTAGAAAAACGCCAACACAGATGCCGGTTTTGAAATGCACTTATTTTGCGGTGGCTGTTTGGGCATGGAGATCAAATTTCGGGCCACGCCTTAATCCATCCATGGCACTGCGTTGGCCCGCCTCGTCCGCGCTTCATGGATAGGGATGTCAACCAATTTGCGCGCGGGCTACGGTTTGGCTAGGCGCATTCGAACCCATAGGCCGTGCAAGGTTTTTCGTCAAAATGCGATTCCGAACTGCCGAATGAAGGAATGGCCAGTGAAATCCTACAGCCTCGTTACAAAAGTTTATAGCAATTATACTCGCATTTCTGCGTATAATTCTGTAGGCTTAGGGTAAGTTGCGCGTGAACTGCGCATTTATTAAACTTTTTCTGCGGGGTTTGCGCATTGCTGGATGATCTTGATGCCCGGCTTTTAAGCGAAGTTCAAAAAGACGCCATGCTAACGGCCCAAGAGCTGGGCGAACGGCTGCATTTGTCCGCATCGCAAGCGGGGCGGCGGCGCCAAAGGTTGGAGGCAGAGGGTTATATTACCGGCTATACGGCACGTCTCGCCCCCGATCGCGTAGGCCTGACGGTGCAAGCTTTTGTGCAAATTCAAATGGCGACGCATGCGACCGATGGTGCGCACAGTTTTGCCAACCTTATTTCCGCGCGCCCCGAAATTATCAGCGCCTGGACCTTGACGGGTGAGGCGGATTACCTGCTGCGGGTGTGGTGCGCTGATTTAGCTGCACTTAACAGGTTGATTCATCAGGTTTTACTGCCCCACCCTTCGGTTTCGCGCGCGCAAAGCCAGATTGTAATGGACCAATTCAAACCCGATGCAGCCCTGCCCACATAAGGGCCCGACGTCCCCCCCTCGGCCCCAATTAAGCGACCCAAAGGATAAAAATGGAAAGTTTTCTGCTTCAGGCTTCAATCTATCTTGGCGCGGCTGTGTTGATCGTGCCCTTGGCGGTGCGGCTTGGGCTGGGGTCGGTTCTAGGCTATTTAGCGGCAGGAATTTTGGTCGGGCCAATCATGGGCCTTGCCGGCACCGAAACCGCCGATTTACAGCATTTCGCCGAGTTTGGCGTGGTGATGATGCTGTTTCTGATCGGGCTAGAGCTGGAGCCTCGCGCGCTGTGGGATATGCGGCACAAGCTGATCGGATTGGGCGGTTTGCAGGTCGTGCTAACCACTGGGGCGATTGCAGCGGTTGCCAACTGGCTGGGGTTCAGCTGGCAAATCGGGCTGACGCTGGGGATGCTATTCTCGCTCTCCTCGACCGCTATCGTATTGCAAACATTATCAGAAAAGAACCTGATGCGCACGGGCGGCGGGCGGGCAACATTCGCGGTGCTGCTTACCCAAGATATCGCGGTTGTCCCAATTTTGGCGATTATCCCGCTTTTGGCGATCAGTGGCACAGGCATGCCCGAAGGCATAACCGCAGCCACATTTGGCATCAACAACGGCCATCCGGCGCCCGATGCACATGCCGCCACAGGTGCTGCCGAGCCGTTGTTGACGCTCGTGCAATCCTTGCCCGGTTGGGCCGTGACCTTGATGACCTTGGGAATCGTTGTTGGCATTATGCTGGTAGGGCATTTTCTAACGCGGCCAGTGTTTCGCTTTGTGCATGCCTCACGCCTCCCCGAAATGAGCACGTTTATTTCTTTGCTGATGGTGTTGGGCATTGCGTTTTTGATGATGCTGGTCGGATTGTCACCTGCTTTGGGCACGTTCATGGCCGGTGTCGTTTTGGCCAACTCCGAGTTTAGGCATCAGCTAGAGGCGGATATTCAGCCCTTCAAGGGCATCCTGATGGGCCTGTTTTTCATCACAGTCGGGGTCGGCATCAACTTTGACGTGCTGCTGGCAAACCCGTTCTTAGTGGTCGCGCTGACGCTTGCAGTTATTGCGCTGAAGGTTGCGGTTTTGCTGCTGCTATCGGTGATATTTAAGGTCCGCGGCCATAACCGTTGGCTCTTTGCCTTGGGGCTGGCGCAGGCGGGTGAGTTTGGGTTCTTGCTGGTCAGCTTTGCGCGCAAGCAATCTATCCTGCCGTCGTCGATTGCCGAAATTGTTCTGCTTATCATCAGCTTGTCGATGCTGCTGACGCCTGCCCTGTTTATCGGCTATGAAGCGCTGGCCAAGCGGATGAAAAGCCGTGAAAAGGAAGATCCGGCAGATCTAATTGATGAGCAAGGCCGCGTTATCATTGCAGGCGTTGGCAGGTTTGGCCAAACCGTTAACCGTTTGGTGCGGATGAGCGGTGGATCTACGGTCGTGCTAGACAGCGATATGGGCGCGATTGAACAGATGCGACGCTTTGGCGCCAAGGGATTTTTTGGCGACCCGACACGCCCCGAGCTGTTAGAGGCGGCGGGCTTGTCCGAGGCGACCGTGCTGGTCGTGGCTGTCGATAACCAAGAAAACGCGCTAAAGATTGTCGCCCATGCCCGTAAACAGCGCCCCGATTTGCACATCATCGCGCGGGCCTATGACCGCCCGCATGTGTTTGCGCTTTATAAGGCCGGGGCAAATGACATTGTGCGCGAAACCTATGACAGCTCGGTCCGCGCAGGGCGCTATGTGTTGGAAAATATCGGCTTTACCGATTATGAGGCCGCCAAGATGACGCAAACCTATTTCAAGGTCGAACGTGCAGCACTGCGCGATTTGGCCGAGCTGTGGGTTCCGGGTCAGCCAGTCCATCTGAACGATGCCTATGTTGCGCGTGCCGTCCAACTGGAACGCGATCTGGCCGATGCCATGAGCCGTGATCTGGATGAAACCCGCGCCAATCTGGATGCCGCAGAATAGTCAAAACCCAATAGACCAAACCCGCTTTCTGTTCGGTTCAAATATCCTCAGGGGGTGAATTTTCCGTCGGGAAAAGAGGGGGCGCGAGCGCCCCCTCCCCCTTTAACCCGCCGCCACACCTGCCTCGGCAAAGGTCGCCATGCCCGAATGGCAGGCCACAGCCCCCTTCAGCACGCCAATCGCCAAAGCCGCCCCCGACCCTTCGCCAAGCCGCAGGCCAAGGTTCAAAAGCGGTTCTTTCCCCAGATGATGCAGCAGCGCGGGGTGCGCGCCTTCGGCACTGACATGGCCTGCTACACAATGGTCAAGTGCCCCAGCCTCCAGTTTGGCCAGAACGGCGGCCGCAGCGCCGCAGATAAAACCGTCAAGGATAACCGGAATACGCTCGGCACGGGCGCGGGCAATCGCGCCAGTCATGGCGGCAATTTCACGCCCCCCTAGGCAGGCCAGCACATCCAGCGGGTCGCGAGAGGGATGCAGTGCAAGGCCCTTGGTCACGACTTCGGCTTTCCGCGCGAGGCCTGCATCATCAACGCCCGTGCCGCGCCCAACCCAATCCGCGACCGTACCGCCATACAATGCGCAGGCGATGGCCGCCGCAGGGGTGGTGTTGCCAATGCCCATCTCTCCAGTGACAAGCAGGTCGGCGGTGGGATCAACAGCGTTCCAGCCGGTTTGCAGGGCCGTTAGCAGCTCGGCCTCGGTCATCGCGGGTGATGTGGTAAAGTCAACCGTAGGGCGGTCCAGCTCAAGCGCATGCACCGACATTTGTGCGCCAAAAGCCCGTGACAGCTGGTTAATCGCAGCCCCACCTGCCCGAAAATTCGCAACCATTTGCACCGTCACTTCAGGTGGAAAGGCCGACACCCCCTGCGCAGCAACGCCATGATTCCCCGCAAAAATAATGACTTGAGGGTTGGTGATGTGCGGGCGCGGGTCGGCGCGCCACGCAGCATACCAAATCGCCAGATCCTCAAGCCGCCCCAACGCCCCCGGCGGCTTGGTCAGCTGGCTGTTGCGATCCCTGGCCCCTTGCGCGGCTGCGGCGTCAAGGCCGGGCGCATCCGCCACAATGGCCCGAAATGCGGTCAAATCAGCGAAAGTTGGGGTCATAGGGCTGGTCTCCTTGTCGTTTGCTGTCAGCTTGGGTACCTAAGCTGCAAGCGTTTGACCAGTACCGAAAGGGACGAAACAGTGAAGCAAAACGACACAGGCCTGATTGGCGATATTTCGGGCGCGTTGCGGTTGCTGACGCGGCTGCCGATGCCTGCGTCGGATAGGATTTCGGGGCCAAGGGCAGCTTGGGCTTGGCCGATTGCTGGCGCGGTCATAGGCGGGCTTGCGGCGCTGCTGGGCCTTATCGCCTTGCCCTTGGGGGCGGGTGTTGCCGCGGCCTTGGTGCTGGGCGCGCAGGCGATGATGACGGGCGCTATGCACGAAGACGGGCTGGCCGATACCGCCGATGGCCTTTGGGGCGGGTGGGAGCCCGCGCGGCGGCTAGAGATTATGAAAGACAGCCATATCGGCACTTACGGCGTGATGGCGCTGCTGGTTGTAGGCTTGGTACGGTGGAGCGCGATTGCGGCGCTGCTGACGGGTGGCATGTGGTGGGGGCTGATCGCGGTGGCCATGCTGTCGCGCGCGCCGATGGCGGTGCTGATGGCGGTGATGCCCAATGCGCGGGGCAAAGGGCTGGCGCAATCGGTGGGGCAAGTGCCAAAGGCTGCTGCGTGCATGGCGGTGCTGATTGGGCTGGCTGCGACGGCGGGCCTTGGCTGGGTAGGGCTTTGGGTGGTTGTGGCGGTGGCCGCAGTGGTTGTAGCACTGGCGCTGGTGGCATGGGCCAAAATCGGCGGGCAAACCGGCGATATTTTGGGCGCAAGCCAGCAATTGGCCGAGGCGACGGGCTTGGCGATTTTGGCGGCATGCCTGTAACGCAAAACGGCGGCCCATCAGGACCGCCGTTTTACTAGCATTTAGAAAGCCTTAGGCCGCGCGGGCGGTCAGCACGTCGCCAACCGTTTTTTGCGCGCCTTTTTCATCAACGCCCGAAACAGCCGCGACTTCGCGGGTCAGACGCTCCAAAGCAGCCTCATACAGCTGACGCTCGGAATAGCTTTGCTCACGCTGGTCATCGCTGCGGTGCAGGTCGCGCACCACTTCGGCAATCGACAGCAAGTCGCCCGAGTTGATCTTTTGCTCATATTCCTGCGCACGGCGTGACCACATCGCACGTTTCACGCGGGCTTTGCCCTTCAGCGTATCAAGTGCTTTGATGATAAGGTCAGGCGACGACAGCGAGCGCATACCGATTTCGGTGGCTTTATGTGTCGGCACCCGCAGGGTCATTTTGTCTTTTTCAAAGGAAATAACAAAGAGTTCCATATGGAGGCCGGCGATTTCCTGTTCTTCGATGGAAACAATACGGCCAACCCCATGGGCAGGGTACACAACAAATTCATCCGGACGAAACTCAGGCTTTTTAGTCTTTGTCATACAGTCACTTCCTTGCTTGGAGGCGCACCCGAATGTAACACGCAAAAAAAGACGCTCATAGCTGATGGGCTACGACGGCGCTAATCTGGCATTTTTAAACTCCCCGCAGGCTGGCAGCACTGGCATAGGGACTGGGTTTGGGTGGCCGTCCTTGGTTATCTGTAACAATTGTATAACACAGAATCACCCCGATTCCAACAGGCTAAGAATCGGGCAGATGCGCGGACGGTGCCTGCAAATCAAGGCGTTAGGCTAGACTACGCCGATTAACGCAGGGTAAACCGATTCGCGGCTTAGCCGCCCTCGCCCGGCGCCTCAGAAAAGTATTTGGTCAGTTTGTCTTTCTCGCCGTCGCGGTCCTCATACCCCGGCAACGGGTCTTTTTTCGACACGATGACAGGCCATTTCTCGGAATACTTGCGGTTGAACTCGACCCATTTTTCCATGTCCGGCTCGGTATCGGGGCGGATGGCATCGGCGGGGCACTCGGGTTCGCAGACGCCACAATCGATACATTCATCGGGGTGAATAACCAGCATATTTTCGCCGTCATAGAAACAGTCGACGGGACAAACCTCGACACAGTCGGTGTATTTGCAGGCAATGCAGTTGTCGATCACGACATAGGTCATGGTGGCCTCATCTTTTTTACAGGCGGGTAGCGGTTGCGTCTTTGGTTAAATCACCTGCGCAGATCATTCAAGCGGGGATGCGCCGTTTGATGCGGTGTCCTCAAGATCGTGATACAGCGTTTGCGCCTCGGATGCGGGGCCACGGCGCGTGCCGGTCGCCAGCACACGGATGCTGCGCTTTTCGTCGCCCATCGGAAAGGTCAGGGTATCGCCCGCTGCGATGGCGTGACCGGGTTTGGATTGGCGTTGACCATTCAGGCGCACACGGCCTTTGGTGATAACGGTGGAGGCCAAAGCGCGGGTTTTAAAAAACCGCGCGTAGAACAGCCATTTATCAAGGCGCACCTTGTCTGGAGTGGGGTCTGCGGGGGCGGCACGACCGCCCTCCGCTTTATCTTTGCGCCCCGCCAAGGGTCAGATCTTACCCTTAAGCGCCGCGAGGGCTGCGAAAGGATTGTCAGGGTCGATCTTTTTCTCTGGCCGAGCTGGGCGCGATTCGAACTTTTGCGGGCTATTTTGTGGCGGTTTGCCACCTTTTTTGCCTTTAAAGCCCCCCTCGGGCCGTTTGCCTTGGCCTTGACCGCCGCCTGCGGGGCGGTCACCGCGTGGCTTGCCGCCATCGCGTTTTCCGCCGTCACGTTTGCCACCTTCACGCTTTTCATCGCTCGGGGTGGCTGCACCCTCGGCTTTTGCATCACGGCGCGGTGGGCGACGATCTGCACGCGGACGTGGAGCCCATGTGAAGGTGTAAAAGCTTTCCATCTCAATGGCTGCGGCCTCTGGCGCGGGTGCTGCCTCGGCCTCAGGTGCGGCGTCCGCATCATCTGCAACGATGATTTTGCTGGCGGCAGCGGCAGAAGCGGCAGCCTCGGCAATAGCCTCAGCCGTCAGCTCTTTGGGGGCTGCGGGTTTGGCCTTTGGACGTTCGCCTTTTTCGCCTTTATACCCCATGCCGCCCATTAGATCAGCGAACTGATCCAGCGTCATGCCGGTGATCGACAGCATGTCAGGCTTGGCTTCAAACCCGCCACGGCTGTCTTCGCCGCGCAGCAAATCGGCCAAGCGTTCCAGCATATCGATGCGGATCGCGCGGCTGCCTGCGGGGCAATAGCCTGCCAAAGTATAGTGCTGCTTTGGCACATCCGCGATGTTTGGAATTGTGACCAAACCGGGTGGTGGGCTTTCTGGAAATTCCTGCAAGCCATTGGCCAAAGACCACAAAACCAAACGCAAACGGGTTGGCGCGGGCTTTAGCAACAGTTGCTGAAAGATCGTGTACTGGCCAAAGCGGATGCCGTGCTTGCGCAACTGGCCGCGGGCCTCTTGATCCAGCGCCTTTACCTCATCCGCTACGGCGTCGCGGGGGATGATGCCGAGAGCCTCGACCATTTGAAAGGCGAAACCACGGGCCATACCGGTCAGCGTCTCGTCCCGGCTCATCGCCAAAAGCGGCTCGAACAGGGTCGCGACTTTGCGGTCGATAAAGTGCTGCAAGCGGCGCTTTACCTTTTCGACGATGTCGGGGCCTGCGTCTTCATCGACGAATGCCTCAACCATAGGGCGCAGCGCATCGGCGCCCGCCACCAGCTTGCCCACAGCCGAGTTGCCCCACATAAGGCCCCCCTGCTCGGTGAAATCCAGCTCGGTGTCGGGGGCATTATAGAACTTGTCCGACCGCAGGTGGAATTCGGGCTTTAGCGCCTGAACGGCTGCCATGCGCAGCGTGCGCGCTTCATCGGGTGACGCGCTGGCATCTTGCCGGAACCGGAAACCTTCCAGTTTCCCGACAAATTCACCTTCAACAGTCACTTCGCCTTTGTCATTAACCTCGGCCACAAGGCTCTCCTTTTGCTTCAACCGGCGCATGAGCACAGAAGTGCGCCGGTCAATAAATCGTTGGGTCAGCCGCGCATGAAGCGCATCTGACAAGCGGTCTTCTACAGCGCGAGTCTCTTCGCGCCAATGTAATTCGTCTGCAACCCAATTTTTGCGTTGGGTGACATAAGTCCAAGTCCGGATAAAGGCCAAACGTCTGGATAATGTGTCAATATCACCCTCGGTTCGGTCAATGAATTTTATGTGTCGCGCCAGCCAATCGGCGGGAATCGGCCCTTGGCGCAGGTAATCAAAGATCGAATGCAGCAAAGCCGCGTGTTCGGTGGTGGAAATACCACGGAAATCGGGGATGCGACATACATCCCACAGCAGGCGCACATCCTGCGGGCTTTTGACGCGGTCACTAATTTCAGGGATAGCCGACAGGGTTTTCAGCGCGGTCACATCATCGGCGTCCCGCGCGCGCGACAGCCAGTCGTTATCGGTGTGACGTTCTAAAGCGCTTATCAGGCGGGGAACGGTGCCAAATTCCAGCTGCTCATTGCGCCATGACAGTTTGCGCACGGGCTGAAAGCGGTGTTCCTCAATCGCCTCGACCACCTCATCATTCAGCGGCCGCGCCTCGCCCGTCACACCAAAGGTTCCGGGTGCTGTATGGCGGCCCGCACGGCCCGCGATTTGCGCAAGCTCTTGCGGGTAAAGCGCACGCATCCGTCGACCATCAAACTTGGCGGTGGATGAGAACGCAACGTGGTTGATATCAAGGTTCAACCCCATGCCAATAGCATCAGTGGCGACCAGATAATCCACATCGCCGTTTTGATAGAGAGCGACTTGGGCGTTGCGTGTGCGGGGGCTCAGCGCCCCCATGACAACGGCACAGCCACCCTTGGTGCGGCGGATCAGTTCCGCAATTGCATAGACATTTTCAACCGAAAACCCAACGATTGCGCTGCGTTCCGGCATTCTAGCTATCTTTTTCGACCCCGAATAGCTCAGCTCGGACAGCCGAGGCCGCGCCATGAACTGCACCCCCGGCACAAGCGCCGCAATCGCAGGGCGCATGGTATCGGCACCCAGAAACAGCGTTTCATGCAGGCCCCTCGCCCGCAGCAAACGGTCGGTGAACACATGGCCGCGCTCGTCATCGGCGCAGAGCTGAATCTCATCAATCGCGATAAAATCGGCACCGATTTCCAGCGGCATCGCCTCAACGGTACACACCCAATACTGGGTGCGATCAGGCACGATGCGTTCCTCGCCAGTGACCAGCGCAACAACATTTGGCCCACGCTGCGCCACGATCCGGTCATAGACCTCACGCGCAAGCAGACGCAGCGGCAGGCCGATAACCCCCGTGCGGTGGGTCAGCATCCGTTCGATTGCATAATGGGTTTTGCCGGTATTGGTCGGTCCCAGAACCGCCGTTACCCGCGCGGTGCTGCGCATAGGGCCTTGCCTTGATTACATTTCTTGCCCGGCGGATTTGGCTTCCAACCGGTCGATGGCCTCTTTTACCCCGTCAAGATTGGGATGTATAGCAATCGCGGCACGATACAAGACCAAGGCCCGATCTGGCTGGTTTGTATCCTCTAGCATGCGGGCAAAACCCGTCATGGCCCCAAAATGCCGCGGGTTTAAGGCCAGCACATGTTGGATATCCGCAACCGAGGGACCATAGAGACCAGCCTGAAAATAAGCCGTGGCGCGGGTGTTCCAGCCTTCGGCAAAATCAGGAGCATGGTCAACCAGCGCGGTCAGATGCTCAATTGCGGCAGCACTATCACCATTATCCAGGGCCTCACGGCCGCGTTGCAGCAGCAAATCCATCGACGCCGAACCCGATTTCGACCATTCCCGCCAAATCTGACGCTCAAGCCGGTTAGTCTCAATCGGGGTGGCGGTTTTAAGCTGCGCAAACAGATCATCCAGCCCAGCCGTCAATGCCTGCGCCGATGCCTGCAAGCTGCTAAACCCCAGAAGAATCGGGAAAAGTGCCGCAACGATACGATTGTTTAATGATGCGTGTGGTTTCATAGTCGAAACTGTAGCGTGCGTTGCGGGAATTGCCATATCCCAATGCTCACTTTCAGATGATAACGAAAAGGAATTACGATGAGCGCTGTGATTGAGACTGCGGTAGCAAAGCTGGCCGAAAAGGTGCAAAGCTTTGACGGTGTTGCGAAATTTGTGCTGAATGGCGAAGGTGCCATTATGATCGACGAAAACGGCGTGCGCGCCGGCGATGACGACGCAGACGTGACGCTGACCGCCGATACCGAGGTTTTCCAAGCGATTCTGGCAGGCGAGATAAACCCGACATCGGCGTTTATGACCGGCAAGCTCTCGGTTGATGGCTCGATGGGGATGGCGATGAAGCTGGCCTCGGCGCTGGGATAGACAATGAACGCCCCGCTCTATAACGATCTCGCGCAAGGCCCCGCAGGGGGCTGCGCCTATTGGGTCACCGCCAGCGATGGCACGCGTGTACGCATGGCCTATTGGCCGGGCGGCGATAGGGGGACCGTTTTGCTGTTTCCGGGGCGAACGGAATATATTGAAAAATACGGCCGGACGGCGGCGGAATTTGCGTCGCGGGGCTACGGCTGCGTGGTGATCGATTGGCGTGGCCAAGGGCTGTCGGACCGGCCAAAACCCGATCCGATGGTCGGTCATGTTGAAGATTTTTCCAAATATCAGATGGACTTACAGGCCGTTCTTGCCAAACTGAATGACCTTAAACAAACTGGCCCGCTCTACTTGGTAGCCCATTCGATGGGGGGCTGCATCGGCTTGCGGTCTTTGGTGAACGGGCTAAACGTCAAGGCTGCGGTCTTTTCAGCACCGATGTGGGGCATCCGACTAGCCTCAGGGCTAGCCCCCGTGGCACGGATAGTGACGCGCACGGCACGCACCATTGGCCAAGGACTTCGCTATGCACCCGGCACAAACGGCGACAGCTACGTCAAGACCTATCCCTTTACTGGCAACGTGCTGACACGGGATGCCGAAACCTATGCTTGGATGAAAAACCAACTGTTGCAGCAGCCAGAACTGGCCTTAGGCGGCCCCGGATTGCATTGGCTGGATGAAGCGATGCGCGAATGCAGCGAACTTGCAGCACTGCCCTCGCCCGATCTGGCCTGCCTATGTTTCTTAGGGGCCGAGGAAAAGGTGGTTGATCCCGCCCCCATCCATGCGCGCATGGCGCGCTGGCCCAAAGGGACCTTAGATATTGTCCCCCTCGCCGAGCATGAAGTTATGATGGAGGTGCCCGAGACACGGCAGCGGTTCTACGATATGGCAACCCGCTTGTTTCAGGAAAACACCTAACGGCTTTCTTTTCGGCCCAAATATCCTCGGGGGGAAATTCGCCTCAAGGCGAAGGGGGGCGCGAGCGCCCCCATTACCGCCAGCCGAAACGGCGATAGCCGCCTAACGTTCAACGACGACACCGCATTAAAGCAGCACCTTAGTCCTTGGGCAAAATCGTGTAGTCCGTTTTGGCGCGCCCCGCGAAATAGTCCAGAATGTTCTGGGCCGCCATCATTCCCATCCGCCGAAACGCGCCATCCGACAGCGTGGCCGCGTGCGGTGTAATAATGACGTTGGCAACCTTACGCAAAGGGTCATCCTGCGGCAAAGGCTCTACCACAGTGACGTCCAACCCTGCCCCGCCCAAATGGCCGGAATTCAGCGCATTACACAAGGCGGCCTCATCGACCAACCCACCGCGCGCGCAGTTCACAAGCAATGCACCCGCGGGCATTTGGGCAAAAGCCTCGGCCCCCAAAATGTTTTGGGTTTGCGCGGTCAGCGGGCAATGCAAGCTGACAACATCGGCATGGGCCAGCGCCTTGGCCAGATCGGGGGCGACCGGATAGCCCAGATGCCGCGCCTCTTTTAGATCACGGGAATGGATGGTCACATTCATCCCCAGCGCCTTGGCCAGCGCCGCCACGCGTTTTCCAGTGGCACCAAAGCCGATAATCAAAAGGCGTCGCCCCTCCAGCCCCATCACTTTCGGGACGGGTTGGCCGGGAACAGCCGCGCGTTGGGCATCAAAATTGCGCGCAAGGGCCAGCATAAACAGGATGGTTTGTTCGGCAACGGCGCTTGCATTGGCACCGGGGGTATTCATCACGGCCACCCCAGCAGTCGCCGCCGCATCCAACGCGATATTATCAACACCAACCCCATGTTTCGAAATCATGGCATAGTGCTGCACATCTTGCCCAGAAATTGCGCGGGTCCGCACCAGCAAGGCATCGGCAGGTCGCAAAGCGGCGTCAGGGCCTATGACCTGAAAGTCATGTTCACGCAGCAGCGCCAGCGCATCGGGATGGATGGGTTCTGTGACAAAAACCCGCCGGCCCATCAAAGTTCAATCTGCGAAAAGCCGTCCCGCAGCGCATTTGACCACGCATCAGACATGGCCCGAAACGCCTCGTCGCCTGCCTCAATCCGGCGGCGTTTGGTCACTTGGCACGCATCGCGTTCGATGATTGCCAGATCCAGCGGCATACCGACCGAAAGGTTTGACCGCAGAGTCGAATCCATCGACAGCAGCACCGCTTTTTGGGCGTCTTTCAGGCTGGTTGCAGAATTCACAACACGGTCAAGAATCGGTTTGCCGTATTTGTGTTCGCCAATTTGCAAGAACGGGGTGTCTTCGGTCGCCTCGATATAATTGCCTTCGGGATAGACCAGAAACATCCGCATCGCCCCGCCTTTGCGCTGCCCCGCTACGATCATCGAGGCCGAGGCCCCTTGCAGCATCGACAGCTTTTGCCCGACATCTTTGCGCACCTCGGCCAGCTTGGCGCCAACGATATCGGCCACCTTTAGCATGGTCTCGGCCTTCATAATCGACGTTTCCGGTGTGGAATCAGGATCATCGGCGATTTCGCGCAGGCGGGCCATGGTGGTTTGCGTCACCGACAGGCTGCCCGCAGTCAAGATCGTGATAACCCGGTCGCCCGGTTCTTCGAACACGAACATCTTGCGATAGGTGGCAATGTTATCCAACCCCGCGTTGGTACGCGTATCAGACAACAACACGATACCTGCATCCAGCAAAAGGCCAACACAATAGGTCATAAAAGCTCCACGCAAAGACGCTAAGCGTTAGTGCTACTGCTCGCTTTGCTGAACTTCAAGCCTTACATCAAGCGACTCGGCGCCTTGGCCGCGCGCAGTGCCCTTAATCGGGGCCGCATCCATCGCATCAAGGCCCGACCCAAGGCGGATATAATTCTCATCTGGCGAGCATCGATTCGCGGGGTCAAAGCCAACCCAGCCCAAATCGGGCAACCACAGCTCGGCCCATGCATGGGCCGCCTCATGCGAAGCCCCGTCTTGGGTCGAATGTAGATAGCCAGAGATATAGCGCGCGGGGATATTCTTGCGCCGCGCCAGCGCCAAAAGCGCGTGGGTCTGATCTTGGCAAACGCCTTGGCCTTGGGCCAGCGCCTCGGCGGCGGTTGTCATCGCATGGGTTGTGCCCGTGCAATAGAGGATGCTGTCCGACACCAGCGCCGACAGGTCATGCGCAATAGCCAAACCATTACCCGAAGTTTCAACCGAATCCGACAGATCGGCCAGCGCCAGATCGGCCGTCGTGGCCGTGGTCGAGGCAAGGTAGCACTGCGGTGGCACCTTTTCCTTATGGCCGCGCAACACGCCTATCAGATCGCTGGTTTCCACTGTGCCACGCACAGTCACCGTGATTTCCGACACCGGCCCCCGAATGGACCACGCGTGAATTTGATCGCCCGCCCCATCGATAAAGCTGCCACCGCGCAGGCCATCGCTGACGCTCACCTCCCATTTCAGGGTGCGTTGTCCATCAAATTTAGACGGCGTCAGGCGGTGGCTTTGCACCACCCCGCGCACGGGTTGGCTGTAGCGGTAAAGAGTGACGTGATCGACAGTCAGCAGCATCAACGAATATCCCCGTTCAGATAGCTTTCATGGATTTCATGCGCCAGCTTGCCGGTTTGCTGGATGAAACGCGAGAGGAACTCGTGCAGGCCTTCGTCAAAGATGTCTTCGACCTTCGCCTCGGCCAGTTCGGACAGCAAAGACCGCGCTTGCGTACGGGCCGAGCCTTGGCGCCGGTAGCCACGGTCAAGCCGTTCCAAATGCGTGACCATCCCGTCAACGCAGGTCAACAAAGAGCGCGGGCATTGCGGATTCAAAATCAGGAAATGGCCGATTTTGCGGGCAGTTACATCCCCGCCATAGGCCCAATGAAAGGCGCGGTGCGACGACATGGCGCGCAAAAGCGTGGTCCACTGATAGTTATCCAACCCCGAGCCAACAAAATCGACGCGCGGCAACAGGACATAATATTTCACATCCAGCAGACGGGCCGTGCTATCGGCCCGTTCCAGATAATAGCCAAGGTTCATAAAATCATAGCCATCGCCGCGCAGCTGCGTCGCCTCAATCGAGCCGCGCATCATGGCGGTTTGGCGCATGGTCCATTCGGTCAACTGGCTTAGGCTCAGCTCAGACCTTGGCTGGCGTTCCATTTGCCGCAGCTCTTGAAACGCGGCGTTGATGGCATCCCAGACTTGGCTCGTCAGCGCCGTGCGCACGATACGGGCGTTTTCACGCGCACCGGTGATGCAAGACGCCACCGAGGACGGGTTGTCGCGATCGAAAAACAAGTGGCTTTCGATGTTGCGCTGCACCGGTTCGCCGTATTTGGCCTTGAACGCAGCGGCAGTGCCGTTGGCATGCAGCAGGCTGTCCCACTCACTGCGATGGCCCTGCGACGACGGGATAAGCGAGTTGCGCGCCCCCACTTCCATCAAACGGGCGGCGGTTTCGGCGCGTTCCATATAGCGCGCGATCCAGAACAGATTGTCAGCGGTTCTACTTAGCATGTCATTACCCCGCCAATACCCAAGTGTCTTTTACACCGCCACCTTGTGACGAATTCACAACCAGCGACCCTTCGGTCAGGGCCACACGTGTTAGCCCCCCCGGCACCAGTTCCGCCCGTTCACCGACAAGGCAATAGGGCCGCAAATCAACATGGCGCGGCGCGATGCCTTGGTCGACAAATGTCGGCGTGGTCGATAGCGCCAGCGTGGGCTGCGCGATGTAATTATGGGGCCGCGCCTTGATGCGTTTGGCGAAATCTTCGATCTCGGCCTTGGTGGATTTGGGGCCGACCAGCATGCCATAACCACCCGATCCATGCACCTCTTTGACGACCAGTTCCCCAAGGTTTTCCAGCACATATTTGCAATCATCCGCCTTGGCGCATTGCCACGTCGGCACGTTGTTCAGGATAGGTTCCTCGCCCAGATAAAAGCGGATCATTTCGGGCACAAAGGTATAGACAGCCTTATCATCTGCCACGCCAGCGCCGGGCGCCGAGCAAATTGACACCCCGCCCGACCGGTACACATCCATCAATCCCGGCACGCCCAACATCGAGTCGGGGCGGAAACACAGCGGGTCGATGAAATCATCGTCAATCCGGCGGTAAATCACATCAACGCGGCGCGGGCCTTCGGTCGTGCGCATATACACAAACTCGCCCTCAACGAACAAATCCTGCCCTTCGACCAGCTCGACCCCCATCAGATCGGCAAGGAAGCTGTGCTCATAGTAGGCCGAGTTGAAATGGCCGGGGGTGAGAATAACAATCACCGGCTCGCCCTTGCATTTTGACGGGGCTACCGAGGCCAAAGTGCGGCGCAGCAGGTCGGGGTACACATCGACAGGCTCAATGCGGTTTTCGCGGAACAGCGCGGGGAACATCCGCATCATAATCTCGCGGTTTTCCAGCATATAAGACACGCCCGATGGGGTGCGGCAATTGTCCTCTAGCACGAAAAAGTCTTCGGGGCCGGTGCGTACCAGATCAACGCCAACGATATGCGAGTAGACGCCTTTGGGCGGCAAAAATCCGACGACCGATTTTTCATACGCCGCGTTTTGATAGACCAGATTGGCGGGAATGCGGCCTGCACGCACAATCTCGCCCCGCCCGTATACATCGGCCAGAAATGCGTTCAGCGCACGGGCGCGTTGCTTGACGCCGCGTTCCAGTTTACCCCATTCATGGGCCGAAAACACGCGGGGAAACATATCGAACGGGATCAGCCGATCAGGGTCGCCACCTTCGCCATACACAGCAAAAGTGATGCCGATGCGGCGAAACAACGCCTCGGCCTCGGCTTGTTTCATCTGTTGCAGCTCGGCGGGCATATTGCGCATCCAGTCATCAAGCTGGGCATAGGGCGCACGGACTTGGCCGCCGTCGTACATCTCATTGAAATAGTTGGTCATGTTCGTGATGTCCCCCTGTCAGGCCAGGCGATTTGGGGCCTTGCGTTTTGCCTAGTAAGACAGGGGATGCGGGGAAAGGAAAGAGTGATGCGCTGTTTTTAACTGCGACACCTAGGCGCTTGCCTAAAATTTAAGCAATACCCCAGAGGGCGGATTTTGGCGGGCGGGGTTGCACAAGGCGGGGCGGCGACCCTAGATAGGTACAAATGAAAATGAGGTTTGCCCATGACGCTGTTTACCAAAATGCTGTTTGACCACCGCCCTGTGTTTGATGCCAATGCAACTGGTTCTTCGGGTGGTTTGGGCAAGCTGCCCGATTGGGATTTGACCGACCTCTATGCCGCCCCCGACGCGCCCGAGTTTGACCGCGATATGGACTGGCTGGAAAAGGCCTGCGCCGATTTCGCGGCCAAATATGAAGGCAAGCTGGCGGATTTAGATGCCGCCGCGATGCTGACATGCGTGCACGAATACGAGGCTATTGACGTGACGGCGGGGCGCGTGATGTCCTATGCTGGCCTGCGCTATTACCAAAACACGATGGATTCGGAGCGCGCCAAGTTTATGGCCGATGCGCAGGATGAAATCACCACCTTCACCACGCCTTTGGTGTTTTACAGCCTTGAATTCAACCGTCTGGATGAGGCGCATTTGACCGGCCTGTTGGCCGCCAATGCCGATCTTGCCCGGTATAAGCCGGTGTTTGACCGCATGCGCGCGATGCGCCCGCACCAACTGTCGGATGAGATGGAAAAGTTTTTGCACGACCAATCCACCGTCGGTGCCGCCGCGTGGAACCGTCTGTTTGATGAGACCATGGCAGGGCTAATGTTTGAGGTAGCTGGCGAAGAAGAACCGCTGAACCTTGAGGCCACACTGAACCTGCTGACCGATACCGACCGCGCAAAACGTGAGGCCGCGGCGCGCGCGCTTGCAGCGCTATTTGATAAGAATATCAAGCTCTTCGCGCGTGTTCATAATACGCTGTGTAAAGAGAAAGAGGTCGAAGATCGCTGGCGCAAAATGCCGACCCCGCAGACCGGTCGCCACTTGGCCAACCATGTAGAGCCTGAGGTGGTCGAGGCGCTGCGCAATGCCGTTGTGGCCGCATATCCGAAACTGTCGCACCGCTATTACGCGCTGAAAGCCAAGTGGATGGGGCTGGAAACCTTGCAGGTCTGGGACCGAAACGCGCCCCTGCCGCAAGAAACCCCAAAGCTGGTCGATTGGGACCAAGCCCGCAAAACCGTGACCGAGGCTTATGCCGCGTTTTCCCCGAAAATGGCCGAACTTGCCGAGCCGTTTTTCACCAAAGGCTGGATTGATGCGGGCGTAAAGCCGGGCAAAGCGCCGGGCGCATTTGCGCACCCGACGGTCACAACAGTGCACCCCTATGTTATGTTGAACTATATGGGAAAACCCCGTGATGTCATGACCTTGGCGCATGAACTTGGGCACGGCGTGCATCAAGTTCTGGCGGCCGATCAGGGCGAATTGCTGTCCTCAACCCCGTTGACCCTGGCCGAAACGGCAAGCGTGTTTGGTGAAATGCTGACCTTCCGCAAGCTGCTGGACGGGGCCAAAACCAAGGCCGAACGCAAGACCCTGCTGGCGGGCAAAGTTGAAGATATGATCAACACCGTGGTCCGCCAGATCGCGTTTTATGATTTCGAATGCAAACTCCACGCCGCACGCGCGGATGGAGAGCTGACACCCGATGATATCAACGCGCTGTGGATGTCGGTGCAGGCGCAAAGCCTTGGCCCCGTGTTTGATTTCATGGACGGGTATGAAACCTTCTGGGCCTATATCCCGCATTTCGTGCATTCGCCGTTCTACGTTTACGCCTATGCCTTTGGCGATGGCCTCGTGAATGCGCTTTATGCCGCCTATGCCGACGGCCTTCCGGGGTTTGAAGAAAAGTATTTTGACATGCTAAAGGCGGGCGGGTCCAAGCATCACAAAGAACTTCTGGCGCCGTTCGGGCTTGATGCCAGCGACCCTGCGTTCTGGGATAAAGGCCTCGACATGATTTCCGGCTTTATTGATGAGCTGGAAGCGATGGAAGACTGACCATGACGCGCGAAGAGATCAACACCTTTTGTGGCTCTCTTCGCGCGGCTCTCCATGTGGTGCAATGGGGCGGCGCCGATGTGTGGAAGGTGGGCAGCAAGGTGTTTGCCATCAACAGAGGCGATGGCGTGACGTTCAAGGCGTCTGACATGGCGTTTGAGATTTTGCTGGATGGGCCGGGCATTGGCCCTGCCCCTTATATGGCGTCGCGAGGCCTGAAATGGCTAAAAAATTACGGGCCAGAGGGGCTGTCAGATGCGGCATTGCGCGAGCATTTGGTTGCGTCTTATGATATGGTTTTCGCAGGGCTGACCAAGAAAAAGCAGGCGGAACTAAGGGCTTAGCCTGTACCCCGTTGCGGCAACCCGCGCCAGAAAATCATCAATCAGCGTGTCTTTGCCCGCGTTCATGCAATTCATACCGAAATACCAATACAGAAACGCGTCATGCGGCCATTCGGTTTGCGTCGCCTGCGTGATCGCGGCATCCATATCGGCGGCAGTTTTCACCGTCACCGCACAATGGTGAAAATCGGTTTGGCCACACAAAACCACCGGCACGCCCTGCATCATCGCCTCAATCCCCACGGCGGAATTGATCGTCACACAGACCGCCGCCTGCGCCAGAATATCGTGGATATTGGCGTCATGTATCTGGATGCGCGGGTCGCGCCCTGCAATCCGGTTCAGAAAACGGCGGGTGGTTGGGTCATGGTCGCGCGGGTGGGGTTTGATAACAATCGGGCGCGGATCGTCGCGGGCCATCAGGGCCTTAACCATTTGGCGCAGATCAAGGTGGCAGGTCTCCATCACATCGCGGTGGCCTTCGGATTGCAGAAAGACGGCGATGCAACCCGCTGGAATATCCGTGCGGTTCTGCGGTTGTTCATAGCGTGACTTGCGGGCCGCAACCCACCGCTTGCGCAAACGGTTGGTAAAAAGCGTGGCAAGATCGGCCTCCACTACCTTGGGATCAAAAGATTTTTTCGCGATCGACGACAGCGCGCGAATGCCCCAAGGGTCGAGGTTCCAAAACGGATAGATATAGGCGATGCCCGTGTTCAGCACCCGCGCGTGCCGCTGACTGCCGTGATCAACGATGTGAAAATCATCGCTGCTTGCAACCTCGGACAGCAGGGTCACACGATCATGCAGCGCAAGGGTAACGCGGTGGCCACGTGCCGCCAGCCCTTCGGTCAGTTTGATGTAATAGGGCTTCATCTCGGCCCGGTCCCGCAGGACCGAGCCGGGAAGATGGAAAGTAAAGCCGCTCACGTTAGCGAAATCACCGTGGCGTTGGCGAAGGCCATGTCGATCATGGCGGCGGTGCCGTGGGTGAATTCCAGCGGGCAGCCATAAGGCGTGCCATTGCGGATGCTGTCGCCAAAGTTCTGCACTTGCAGCACATATTGGTTCACGCCGGGCCAGCGTTCGGTGGTCACCGACATGCCTTGCCGCAGCTCTAGCTGCGCCTCGCCAAAGCTGTTGGGGTTGAACGGGGCCGTCATTCGGATCACGCCCTTGTCGCCGTGAAAGGTCATTTCCTGACGGTTGTGTAGCCGCATCGAGGTGATCGCGGAATAGGTATAGCGGCCAGTCGGCCCCGCCATAATCCCCGTCACCTGCGCCCAAACATCCACGCCGTTTTCTTGCCGCATCTGGCAGGTCAAGGCCTCAGGCTCGGCCCCTGTGACAAAGCGGGTCGAGCCGTAAGTGTAGACGCCGATATCATAAATCCCGCCACCGCCTGTATCGGCTTTGTTGCGGATGTTGCCAGGGTCTGTGCGGTTGTCATAGCTAAAAACGCCATCAACATGGGTCAAAGCACCAATCGCCCCCGATTGCACCAGCTCACGGGCGCGGTGCCATTGCGGGTGATGGACGATCATATAGGCCTCGGCTGCAAGCAGACCGCTGGCATCACGGGCGGCGATGAGTTTGGCAATCTCATCCGCATGCAGGCAGATCGGCTTTTCGGTCAGCACATGTTTACCAGCGGCCAGCGCCTTTAGCGTCCAGTCCACATGCAGGTGGTTTGGCAGCGGGATGTAGACCGCGTCGATTGTCGGATCGGCCAACAGCGCGTCGTAGCTGGCATGGGTTTTCAGACCGGGTGCAAAGGCCGCAAACCCCGCCACTTTATCAGGTGAAGAGCTGGCAATCGCGGCCAGCTCGGCGCCTTTTGCGGTATGAATGGCGGGTGCCATATGTTCCCGCGCGAATTTCGCAGCCCCCAAGATTCCCCAGCGGATCGGTTTTGTCATCGCTTCCCCCTATTTGCATTTGTCAGCAGCCTACCCTGCCCCGTTCGATTGGGAAAGACGTCGTTCGCCCTGCCTGTGACGTTAGGTAGGTGAACTATGTTCATAAATTATATTGACCTGCTGCAAGATATGAACAATGTTCAGTGAACAACGTTCATATCTTGGAGGCAACCATGTCAAAGCACCTTACAACCCTTAGCGCAGCCCTCGGGATGGGCCTGCTTGCAGCCGCTGCCCATGCAGGCGGCAGTTCGGAATACACGGCGCAGGCGGGGTATCATTCGGGCCAAGCGTCCAGCCAGTCGTCGCAGGCGATTGCCTCTGGCGGGGCCGCAGTTGTGGCCGTACCGCTGGTGATTTTCGGCGCAAGCATCGCGATTTCTGGCGCGGCACTCGCCGAGGTTGGCACAGGCTCACTGGCCGCAGGCAGCGCGCTGGCACGCGGCGCAGACATACCTACGCACCGCGTGAAACCCAATGGCGCCCCACGCCTAGATTAACCTGCCTCGATTAACCCATAGATTAGGAGAGCATTATGTACCGTTGGATTATCTTGGCATTTTTGGCCATTTGCATGGCCCTGCCCCTTCATGCCGGCAGTTCGGATGCGGGGAAACCTACGCTACCCGCAGCCGAGGTGGCCGCCTTTTCAAACCGTGTGCAGCTAGATTTGGCGGCCCGTGGCGCACATGTGGCGATTGTGGCGCGGATGGGCCGCAACCCCAACATGCTGCCCAAAGGGGTCCACTATACGCATGTCAGCTTTTGGGTGTTGTCACAGATAAAGACGGCAAACGGCAAAACCGGCACCGGTTACCGCGTCTATAACCTGTACCAAGAAGGGCAGAACAGCACACGCAGCAAGCTTGTCCAAGACAGCCCTGCCGATTTCTTTGCTGGTGCCTACCAGTTTGATGCAGGCATTATTATTCCCGATAAGCGGCTGCAAAAAAAGCTGCTGGCCGTGATTACCAGCCCGACCTATGCCAAGCTGCACAACCCACGCTATTCAGTGCTGGCCAACCCCAACACAGTGCAGTTTCAAAACTGCACCGAACATACGCTGGATGTGCTGATGGCCGCGCTTTATGGCACCCGTGATATAGGGCAGATCAAAGCGAATGAGGCAGCCTATTTCAAGCCGCAAGTCATTCCGATTTCGGGGTTAAAGCGCGCACTGGCCCCTGCTGCAAGCCAAGCGCTGACAACCTCGGATCATGGTGCGATGGTGGCAACGGCAACCTTTGGGTCTATTGCACGGTTTATGCAGGACAATAAGCTGGCAACGAAAGTGTATAGGTTAACGCCCCAAGGTACCTATAAACTCTGAAGTGCTGGCAGCCTGAAACGCAAAAAATGGCCCCGAACCGGGGCCATTTTTGGTTTATGCAGGCATTGCCATGCCCTTATCACGGGCCAGCTCGCGCATTTTTTCTTGCAGCTTTTCAAACGCCCGCACCTCGATCTGGCGAATGCGCTCGCGCGACACGCTATAGGTCTCGGACAGCTCCTCAAGCGTGACAGGCACATCGTTCAGGCGGCGCTGCACGAGGATGTCTTTTTCACGATCATTCAGCACAGTCATCGCCTGCACCATCATTTCGCGGCGGATATCCAACTCATCTTTTTCGGCATAATCGCCGGCTTGGTCGCTGTCTTCATCCTCTAACCAATCCTGCCATTGGGCAGTGCCTTCGCCCTCGGCGCCAACGGTCACGTTCAATGACGCATCACTGCCCGCCAAACGGCGGTTCATCGAGATGACCTCATCCTCGGTCACGTTCAAATCCCGCGCGATTTTAGCGACGTTTTCAGGGCGCAGATCGCCCTCTTCCAACGCGCCAAGTTTCGACTTGGCTTTGCGCAGATTAAAGAACAACTTTTTCTGCGCGGCAGTGGTGCCAAGTTTAACCAAAGACCACGAGCGCAGGATGTATTCCTGAATGCTGGCGCGGATCCACCACATCGCATAGGTCGCAAGGCGAAAGCCTTTTTCGGGGTCAAAGCGTTTTACGGCCTGCATCAGGCCCACGTTCGCCTCGGAAATCACCTCGGCCTGCGGCAAGCCGTAACCGCGATAGCCCATGGCGATTTTCGCAGCCAAACGCAGGTGCGAGGTGACCATTTTATGGGCGGCTGGGCTGTCTTGGTGATCGACCCAGCGCTTGGCCAACATATATTCTTCTTCCGGCTCCAGCATCGGGAACTTGCGGATTTCCTGCATATAGCGGTTCAGCCCTTGTTCCGGGCTTGGTGCTGGCAGATTTGCATAGGTACTCATCTTTTGTCCTCCGTCCCGTTTTCAGACATTGCTGTGCCCGGGATTGGCAGCTTTCATCAGATTTTCGGGCAAACTTTTTCGCCCGATCTACTGCGTTAAACGTAAGATGTGCTCTATTCTGTCGAATTTCCAGAGATGTGTCAGAAAGATCACAAATATGTTAGCTGACAGGGCCCAATGCGGCCAGTAGATCGGCCATATCTTGGGGCAAGGGCGATGAAAACTCCAACATTTCGCCGGTTACGGGGTGCTCAAAGCCCAAAGTGGCGGCGTGCAGGGCTTGGCGTGGAAAGGCCGCAACGGCGGCCACGGCAGCGGCGCCTACGGCCTTTTCGCTAAGTTTGCGCTTGCCGCCATAGGTGGGGTCGCCGATCAGCCCGTGGCCTGCATGCGCCATATGGACGCGAATCTGGTGGGTGCGCCCCGTTTCCAGCCAGCATTCAACCAATGACGCGACAGGCGGCGTGCCGAATGTTTCCAGCGTGCGCGCACGGGTTACGGCGTGGCGGCCGACCCGTTCAAAGAAAACGGCTTGGCGTTGGCGATCGGTTTTGTGGCGGGCCAGATTGGTGGCGATACGCAAGATATTGCTGGCCTCAAAGGTGGCCCCATTGATCCCGCGCAGACGCGGGTCGGCGGCATCCGGCGCCCCGTTGACGATGGCGAGGTAACGGCGATGCACGGTATGCGCCTCAAACTGCGCCGCCAATCCGTGATGGGCGCGGTCGGATTTCGCGACGACCAGCAAGCCGCTGGTTTCCTTATCAATCCGGTGCACAATGCCGGGCCGCTTTTCGCCGCCAATCCCTGACAGATTGCCGCCGAAATGATACAGCAACGCGTTGACCAAAGTACCCGTCCACGAGCCGGGTGCAGGATGCACCACCATACCCGCAGGTTTGTTGACAACGATCAGATCATCATCTTCCCACAGGACCTCCAGCGGGATATCCTCGGCCACGGTATCAACATCGACGGCGGGTTCCAGCGTCAGCGCATAGGTTTGGCCTTCTTCAACCTTGGCCTTGGGGTTGGTGACAGACACGCCGTCAAGGCTCACCATCCCGTCGGCGATCATTTTCATCAGACGCGAGCGCGAGAGCGACGCTTCTTCTGGCACATCGCGGGCAAGCGCCTTATCAAGGCGGTCAGGCGGGTAGTCGCCGATTGTGACATGCAACAACGGCAAGGAAGAATTGGCCATGGATCAGGCTCCGGCACCGGAAGGGCTTCCGCCCAGCCTCAGGTTTCTAAAAGGGTTGGTGATTGTGCTGACACTCACCATGATTATCGGGGTCATAACCGTCGTTGCGGTGCTTGTCACCCGTATGCAGCACGGGTTTAGTACACAAACGACCCTGCCGACCCTGCCCGACACCATTCATTTGCCCGATGGGGCCAAACCGCAAGCCATAACCTTCGGGGCAGGATGGGTGGCCGTTGTCACCCATGACAACCGCATTTTGGTTTTCGGGTCCGATGGCAAGTTAAAGCAGGACGTCGCTTTACTTGCAGAATAGTGGGCGATTTGACGGTATACTCGCGCCAAGCGCACATAGGGAAACTGCAGTTGCCGATAACCTTGCCAACCCGTTCCATCAAGGAAGAGATCAAGCAGCAGCGTGACCTTTTGTGGCGCGAACGCTGGGCGCGATTGCCGCTAACGCTTCTGGCCATTGCGATGACCACAATTTACCTGCCCATTCGGATGGCCGTTGTCTGTGCCATGGTAAACCTCGGGGCCGAGCTGGCATCGATGCTCTACATGCGCGCGCTAGACCCGCGCCGCCACCCCAAGCGGTATCATTTTGTCATCGCCTGTGTTGCGGCCATGGAGTTTTGCTATGTCCTACCGGCCATACTAATCTGGCAAGGCGATGAGAACTACGCCAAGGCTTTCGCCGTTGGCATGCTGTGTACAACATTGATGCAAATGATCGGGGCGCGCAGCATCCATATGCCCTTTGGCTATTTCGCATTTGTAGCGGCTGCAGTGCCTTCCTTGGTGGGAAATGCGTATTACTGGATCGGGATCGACAATCATGCAGGGCTGGCAGTGTCTACTCTCGCGCTATCGGGTGCATTGACCTATACACTCGTTGCGATGAAATCCAACAACCGCCTGCATGTTGCCGCCGCCCTTGATCGGGCAGCCGCGGTCGATAGCAGCAAGGCCAAAAGCCGGTTTCTGGCCCAGATGAGCCATGAGCTGCGCACCCCGATGAATGCCATTTTGGGCATGGGCCACGCAGAGCTGCGCCGCGCCAAAGATAACCTAAGCGAAAACCGTTTGTCAGTTCTGATAACCTCGGCCGAGGGGCTTTCGACCATACTCGATGATATTCTGGACATGTCAGCGATTGAGTCGGGGCGGCTGTCGATACGGCCAAAACCTGTGGTTCCCGCGCAAGAAATAATGGCGCTGCTAAACCTATTTCAGCCCGCGATCACCAACGCCGGCCTAGAGCTCATCTATACGCTGTCCCCGCAGCTTGGGGCACAATGGTTGCTTGACCCGCAGCGTTTACGGCAATGCATGACTAACCTGTTGTCGAATGCGCTGAAAAATACCACCCATGGCAGCATTACGGTTACGGCCGATTTGGACATAGCCCCATCCCTCCAATCGGGCCCCCAAATGGGCGCAGTCAATGCGGGGAAAGCGATCATGCGGATTGAGATCGCCGATACGGGACCGGGCATTCCAAGCCATCGGCACAGCAGCCTGTTCGAACCCTTTTCACAGGCCCGCAGGCCGCAAGTTGGCACCGAAAGTAACGGGCTTGGGCTGTCAATCTGCCGCACAATGGCGCGGCAAATGGGCGGTGATGTTACCATAGCGACAAATACCGAAGGCGAAAGCGGCGCGCATTTCATTTTTACGTTGCAGCTAGGCGTAGCCCCCCCCACCTCCGAGCCCGCAACCGACGCGCCAAAGCCAATCGCCCCAAGGCTTGCGCCCAACATAACCAGCCTGCAGGTTTTGGTTGTCGACGATATCGCCACCAACCGGCTTGTCGCCTCAACCTATCTGCGGATGCTGGGGGCCACGATGATTGAGGCAGCAAGCGGTGCGCAGGCGTTGGAAATTCTGACGAGAAGCCAACCTGATCTGGTGTTGCTTGATATGAACATGCCCGAAATGAACGGGATAGAGACGCTTGAGCAGATCCGCGCCCTGCCCGGCCCTGTCGCCCGCGTTCCGGTGATCGCAATGACGGCAGATGCGATGCCAGATCACCGCGCACACTATTTGGCTGCGGGTCTGGATGGATATCTGGCCAAGCCGATCAACCCAGCACGCATCGAGACCGAGATCAAAGCCGTGCTGGACAAAGCCAGAGGTTCAAGACCAGAGTAAGGCAAATTTCTGCAACAAAGGTTTTGCCATGTCTCCTGCCACTATCCCAGATGCCACCGACATTGCGGCGGCTGTTGCCGCTGGCCGTGTTAGCCCTAACGAGTTGTTAGACCACGCCTTGGCTGCAGTGGCGCGCATAAACCCCGGTCTAAACGCAGTTGTTTTGGTGCAAGAGGCCACCGCGCGGGCGCATATTGCGGCGGGCTTGCCGCAAGGACCATTTCGCGGCGTGCCATTTTTGCTAAAGGATCTGGGCTGTGAGGCCATAGATTTTCCCGGCCACAACGGGTCTAGGCTACTGGCCAATACAAAATATGCCCGAAATTCAAGCATATACGCCAGAATTCAGGCAACCGGCGTTTTAACCTTTGGCCGCACCACCTCGCCCGAGGGCGGAATTGGGCCTGCCACCGAAAGCGCGGTTTACGGCGGCCCAACGCGCAACCCTTGGGCGCTCGACCGCACGCCCGGCGGGTCTTCGGGCGGCGCGGGTGCGGCTGTGGCGGCAGGGATTGTGCCCTTTGCGCATGGCTCTGATGGCGGTGGCTCGGTACGGATACCGGCGTCCTCTTGCGGGCTGTTCGGGTTCAAACCCACCCGCGCGCGCCTGCCCGATGGCCCCTACGCGGGCGAAGGCTGGGCGGGCATGGCGATTGACGGATTTTTGACACGGTCGGTGCGCGATACAGCCGTGATGCTGGACGCCTGCGCAGGGCCAGACCTTGGCGCGCCCTATGTGGCACCGCCGCTGTTGCGCAGCCACGCCGATGCGATCAGCCGCCCACCGCGCCGAATGCGGGTGATGCTGTGTGATACCAGCTTCACGGGTACGGCGATTGACCCCGACTGCGCCGCCGCTGTGCATCAAACAGGGCGATTGTTGGAAAGCCTTGGTCATGTCGTCACCCCCGGCCTGCCCCGCGCGAACATTGCCGCAATGATGCGGGCATGGACGGATATTGTCGCCATTGGCACGGCGCTTTCAGTGACCAAATCTCTGAAATCAAACGTACTTTCTCCCGATTTGGTTGAGGGGATCAGCCGCGGCGCACTGGCCTATGCACAAACCCTGCACCCCACCCGCTACCTTGAGGCCGTGAATGAAATCCACGCCTTTGGCCGCGAGATGGCGGCAGTGTTTGAAGGTGCAGGCGCGCCAGATGTGATCCTCAGCGCAACACTGGCCGAGCCGCCTGCGCAGGTCGGCCGCTTTAGCCACGCGCCTGAAGATTACGTTGATTACCGCATCGGGCCAGGCCGCGTGTTTGACTATTCGCCGTTCTGCGCGGTGTTCAATGCGTCCGGGCAACCGGCGGCCTCGGTGCCTTTGGGGCAGTCCGCCACGGGCCTGCCTATCGGCATCCATTTGGCCACGCGTTATGGCCAAGATGAGGCGCTGATTGCGCTATGCGCCGAGCTGGAACGCGCAGCCCCTTGGGGCCATCGCCACCCGCCAATCTGGGCCCGCGCGTTTTGAGCTATGTGTTATAACTCCTTGCATTATCTCAAATTGCTGGACTAGGGTAAACCGAATCCTAACACCGGAGCCTAAAATGCCTGAGACCACGATCGCCGTCGAAGCCCGCAATGCAGTGAAATCTTTCGGGCAAGGTGCAGTCGCGGTAACGGCACTTGATAATGTTTCGGTGAAAATTAAGCAGGGTGAGTTTTTCACCCTGCTTGGCCCCTCGGGCTGTGGCAAAACCACGCTTTTGCGGCTGATCGCGGGGTTTGAGACGCCAACCTCGGGGCAGATTTTGCTGAATGGCGACGACATCACAACCCTGCCGCCCAACAAGCGCGCGGTGAACACGGTGTTTCAAAGCTATGCACTGTTTCCGCACCTTTCCGTGGCGCAAAACATCGCCTTCGGTTTGGAAATGCAAGACCGCCCCCGCGCCGAGGTTAAAGAAACCGTGGCGCGCATGTTGGCGCTGGTCCAACTGGAACCGATGGCCGACCGCAAGACCAGCCAGCTTTCGGGTGGGCAACAACAGCGCGTCGCACTCGCCCGCGCTTTGGCCCCCACGCCCAAGGTTTTGCTGCTGGATGAACCGCTTTCGGCGCTGGACCTAAAGCTGCGCAAAGAAATGCAGATTGAACTGAAGCGCTTGCAGCAAGAAACCGGCATCACCTTTGTTTTCGTGACCCACGACCAAGAAGAAGCCCTAACGATGAGCGACCGCATCGCCGTGATGAGCGCGGGGCACATCCAACAAGTCGGCCCGCCACGCGAAATTTACACCCGCCCCGCCAACCGCTTTGTCGCCAGCTTTATCGGCGAAACCAACTTCTTGACCGGCACCAGCGATGGGGCGCGTGTGACCTTGGGCAATGGTGCTGTGCTAGATGTGGTGGCCCCGCGCGGCCCAGTTGGCCTTGCCATCCGGCCCGAGCAAGTGCGGATTGTGGAGGCGAATACGGCGGGCGCGATACCTGCGACTGTTGCGTCGACCGTGTATTTCGGCACCGACACGCATGTGCATGTAACCCTTTCTGATGGGACCGAGGTTGTCGCCCGCCAGCAAAGCCCCGCGATGGGGGCGGCCGAGATGCCAAAAGGAACCCCCGTTGGCGTGGTGCTGACGCAAGACGCCCTGCAAGTGATGGGGGATTGATCAATGTCTTCTGACGCTGAAAATAAGGCCGAGGCAGCGCGTACCCGTTCAGCATGGCTACTGTCAACGCCCGCGCTTGTCGTGCTGTTGTTTGCCGCCTCGGGGCCGCTGTTGATTGTGCTGTGTTATTCGTTTTTGACACCCGGCCAATATGGCAACGTGATCTGGGAATGGGATCTGAAAGGTTGGATCGGGATTTTGTTTACCAAGGACATCTTTGATGGCACTTGGGGGCTGGCCGATGCGCATTTGACGATATTTTGGCGGTCGGTAAAGCTGTCGCTGATGACTACGGCGATCACCTTTGTTGTGGGCTTTCCCACCGCATGGTTCATCGCCACACGGCCCGCCAAACAAAGGGCGTTTTGGTTGTTTTTGATTACAATTCCATTTTGGACCAACCTGTTGATCCGCACGGTGGCAATCAATGAGGTCATTCGCAACGAAGGCCTACTGAACACATCGCTGATTTGGCTGGGTGTGATTTCGGAACCGATCCGGATTATTTACACCGATACGGCGGTGCTGATCGGGATGGCCTATGTCTATCTGCCGCTGATGGTTCTGCCGCTGTACGCTGCCATCGACCGCTTTGATATGCGGCTGCTAGAGGCAGGGTATGACCTTTATGCCAGCCGTATTCGGGTGCTGCGCCGCGTGATTTTGCCGATTGTAAAACCGGGTATCGTGGCGGGGTCGATTTTGGTCTTTGTGCCGTCGCTGGGTGCCTATGTCACGCCGCGCGTGCTGGGCGGCGGTAAGAATATGATGATCGGCAACTTCATCGAACTGCAATTTGGCCAAGGCCGCAACTGGCCCTTGGGGGCCGCGCTGTCGATGACCTTGCTGGTCGTGGTGATGATCGCACTGCTTGTCTATGTGCGTGCGGCAAATAAAGAGGGCAATCCACATGGCTGATCGCAGTTTCGAAGTCGCCCGCCTGCCGGGATTTAAATTCATCGCTATTTCGGCCTTTGTGCTGCTGTATCTGCCGATCATCACACTGGTCGTCTACAGTTTTAACAGCGGGCAATCGGTGGCGGTGTGGGAAGGGTTTTCCTTTGATTGGTATGCCAAAGCCTGGGCGAATGAGGCGGTTAAAGGGGCCACCTTCCGGTCACTGATCATCGCGGCCTCGGCCTCGGCGATTGCAACCACGGTTGCGACGATGGCCGCACTGGGCACCACACGGCGCAAGGCGTTCAAAGGCCAAACCTTCATCTATGTGATGATCAACCAGCCCTTGATGGTGCCCGAGATTGTGACGGCCGTGGCGCTGCTGATTTTCTTTGCCTCGATCAAGGTGGCCACGGGCTATAACGGCTTGATTTACTTGGTTATCGCCCATGCTGCATTCTGCATTCCCTTTGCCTATCTGCCCATTCGGGCACGGCTGGAGGGCATGGATTTGACGCTTGAAACCGCAGCATCCGACCTTTACGCCAGCCATTGGCGCACGTTTCGCTATGTCACCCTGCCCCTGATGTTGCCGGGGATTATTGCGGGGGCTATGCTGGCCTTTGTGATCAGTCTGGATGACGTGGTGATCACCGAATTTGTGAAATCTGGCGGGCAAGATACCCTGCCAACCTACATGCTGGGCCAAATGCGCCGGGCTGTGACACCCGAAGTTAACGCCATTTCAACTGTGTTGCTGGCGCTGACCGTGGTGATGTTGACCGCGTTTTTCTTATTGACGCGCAAAAATGACTAATAAAAACCAAACGGGAGACGACCTATGAAAAAGATCCTAACTGCGACGGCTTTGCTGCTGGCCAGCACCTCACTTGCAGCGGCCGAAGGCGAATTGCAGCTGTACAACTGGGGCAACTATACCTCGCCCGAGTTGCTGAAAAAGTTTGAGGAAGAAACCGGCATTAAGGTGACGGTCACCGATTATGACAGCAACACCGCCGCTTTGGCCAAGGTCGAGGCCGGTGGGGCTGGGTTTGACCTTGTGGTACCGTCGGCGAACTATATCCAGATTTGGGTTGAAAAAGGCCTGATCGTCGAGCTGGACGAGAGCAAGCTGACCCATAAAGCCAATATCGCGCCGGAGTGGGTCGATGTGCCTTGGGATATGGGCCGCAAGTTTTCGGTGCCGTGGCAGTGGGGCTCGGTTGGTGTGGCTGTGAACACCTCTGTTTATAAGGGCGATATCAACACCTCTGATATTTTCCTGCGCGTGCCGGACGAGCTGAAAGGCAAGATCAACGTCGTGCCGGAAATGACCGATGTGTTGAACATGGCGATTTTCAACGTTGGCGGCGAGGCCTGTACTGAAGACACCGAAGTGCTGAAAAAAGTGCGCGACTTGGTGGTTGAGGCCAAGAAAGACTGGCTGTCGATGGATTATGGCGCGACAGAGAAGCTGTCGAACAATGATTGGGCGGCGTCGGTGAACTGGAACGGGTCGAGCATGCGCGCGCGGATGGCGAACCCGGACGTGGCGTTTGGTTACCCCAAGGAGGGCTATCCGTTATTCATGGATTCGGTAGCCTTGCTTTCGGATGCCAAGAACGTAGACAACGCCTATAAGTTCATTGATTTCATTATGCTGCCAGAAAATGCCGCGATGATTTCGGCCTTTGCACGCTATGCCAACGGCATTGCGGGTTCAGCCGAGTTTATGCCTGACGATATGAAAACCGCACCGGAAGTTGTGGCGCCTGCCGAGCATGCAAAAGCGGGGCGGTTCTTGCCGACCTGTGGTCAAAAATCGCAAGAGTATTTGACCGCGATCTGGACCGAATTGCAGAAGTAAACTAGCCCAGATGGGCGGTGGCATCGAGCCCCCGCCCATCTGAAGGGGGCGTTGCCCCCTATTCACAGTTTTGGCTGTGCCAAAACTGCTTCCCCTAGGATATTTATAAACAGATGAGAGGGTTTTGCGGTGGAGTTGACTGCGATTTCTGCTGTGGGCTTGGCTGCGATGATTGCGCGGCGCGAGGTCAGTTGCGCCGAGGTGATGGCCGCCTATCTGGCGCGGATTGAGGTGGTAAACCCTGCGGTGAATGCGATTGTCAGCTTGCGCGATAGTGATGCGCTGATGGATGAGGCGCGGGCTGCCGATGCTGCTGGCGCGCGCGGGCCTTTGCATGGGCTGCCGATTGCGGTCAAGAATTTGGTGGCGACTAAAGGGCTTCGCACCACCTATGGCTCGCCGGTTTATGCCGATTATGTGCCTGTAAAAGATGATCTTTTGGCCGAACGTATGCGGGCTGCGGGAGCGATTTTTATTGGTAAGACCAACACGCCCGAATGGGGGCATGGGTCGCATAGTTTTAACCCTGTGCATGGGGTGACGCGCAACCCGTATGATTTGGCCCGCACAGCGGGGGGATCATCGGGCGGGGCGGCGGCGGGCTTGGCCGCGCGGATGCTGCCGGTTGCGGATGGGTCGGATATGATGGGCTCGCTGCGCAATCCAGCAGCGTTTTGCAATGTGTACGGATTTCGCCCAACATGGGGCTTGGTGCCCAGTGATGCCGTGGGCGACACATTTATGGCGACGCTGGCGACCGAAGGGCCGATGGCCCGCGATATTGCCGATCTGGCGCTGCTTTTGGATGTACAGGCGGGTGAAAACCCTGCGGTGCCGTTTGGCCGCACGGGGCGGTTTGCGGTGCCCGAGCCAGCAGATATGCGCGGCAAAAAGATTGCTTGGCTGGGCGATTGGGGCGGCGCCTATACGATGGAGCCAGGCATTTTGGGACAATCCGAGGTTGCCTTGCGGGTGTTTGAGGATTTGGGCGCCGAGATTGTGCCGCTTGCGCCGCCCTTTCCTGCCGAAAAGCTGTGGCAGGCTTGGGTCACATTGCGGGCGATGCTGAATGCGGGGGCCAAGCGCGGGCTGTATGAGCACGCCGCGCATCGCGCCCTGACCAAGCCAGAGACGATTTGGGAAATCGAACAGGGGTTAAACCTGACGGCGGCGGCGGTGTATGAGGCGTCTGTCATCCGGTCGCGTTGGTATGCGCGCGCGGCGGGTTTGTTTGACCAGTTTGACGCGCTGGTGCTGCCTGCGGCCCAAGTTTGGCCATTTCCAGCAGAGTGGCGCTGGCCGCAAGACATTAACGGTGTGGCGATGGATACCTATCACCGCTGGATGGAAGTGGTGGTGCCTGCCAGCCTGATCGGGCTGCCTGCGCTAGCACTCCCTGCGGGTTTTGGCGCAAATGGCCTGCCGATGGGGGTGCAGTTGATGGGGCGTTCGGGCACCGACGCCGAGGTTATTGCAATGGGGCAAGCCTATCACGCCGCGACCGATTGGCCGAACAAACGCCCGCCCGCTCTTTAGAGCTTGCAGGCCAGTGCTTGTTTCATTGCGGCAACCGAATAGGGGCCAAGCGCGCGCGGCAGCAATTTGCGCCCCTCCATCCGCACCGCCATAACTTGCGACCAATCGGCATTGGCTAAAATCGCCTCGGCCCCTTGCCCGCAGTTACGGATGCCGCCTGCGATGGTTTTATCGCCGATGCGGTGATTGGTCAGCCCAGAAATCCGCGCAATTTCGGTCAGCTTGTGATCGCGGTATTGCACGATCACCAACTCACGCGCCAGATGCGGGCGGTCGACATAGGCGATTTCGGGCAATCCATCGCCATCGAGATCGCCCACGCCCAAAGGCGCAAGCCAGCGATGCGTGCGGCCAATAAACGGCGTCGCCGTCACACGGCCAGTCACATCATACACCGCCAGCGAGGCACCATGTGCGATGTGCGTTTCAACCACCAACACCTCGGACGCACCATCGCCGTCAAGGTCGGCCACGCGTGCCGTTACATCCTCAAATACGCGGCTTTGTGGCAGCGTTACCTCGACCGTGCCAGTGGGGCCGGTCAGGCGCATCCCGCCCCATTCATCGGCATCGCCCAGAATGGCATGGTCATAGCGCCCTGTAGGTTGGGTAAGCTGCGCGCTTGTCACCTCGGCCTGCGCGCCATAAGCCCAAAAAAAGGCACAAGACGTGATAAGCGCGCGCAACATCAGATTTGCTTTTCAGGCATTTGCACGCGGAGGCCGTCAATCGCATCGGTCACCTTGATCTGGCAGGTCAGGCGCGAACGGGCAGGGTCGGGCTGATAGGCAAAATCGAGCATATCTTCTTCCATGCCATCCTTGGCGGGCAGCTTATCAACCCAAGCCGGATCCACATAGACGTGGCAGGTGGAACAGGCACAGGCACCGCCGCAATCGGCCTCGATCCCCGGAATGCCGTTGTCGCGTGCGCCTTCCATCACGGTCAGCCCGTTTTTCACGTCAACCACATGTTCTTTGCCGTTAAACTCTACATAGGTGATCTTGGCCATGGTCGTCCCTTATCTTTCATTAACCCAATCGGTTCACCCTAGATTTAAGGCAGTTCGCAGGCATTTGCCAGACCAAGGCGCGGCCAAAGCGCAACGCCGTGTTGAAAACCGTGTGAGCCTGCGCTTTCCTTTGGGGGGAATGACGTTATGGTGCGCCAACACTGCCTTAACCCGAGCTTTGCCCAATGCACCGCCCTGCCCTTTTGCTACTCTTGGTGCTGTCCTTGACGGGATGCCAGCCCACCCTTCCCGCGGCGCCAGTTTTAGCCGACAGCCTGCAAAAAGAGCTGGTGACGAAAAAGGGCAAGACTCCGCCGACCACAGGCAAAGGGATTTGCTGGGCCGATGATGTAACACCTGCCATCATCGAAACGGTGACAGAACAATTGCAGGTGCGCCCCGAGACGCGCGGGCCAGATGGGGCCGTGAAAACGGCCGCCGTTTTCCAATCGGTGGCGTCACAGCGCATTGTCCAAGACCGGCGCGCGGTGTGGTTTCGCACGCCCTGCGCCGAGGTGGTGACGCTTGACTATGTTGCCAGCTTGCAGCGTGCGCTAAAGGCCCGTGGTTACTATCCCTATGATATAACAGGGCAATTAGATGCCCCTACCCGCCGTGCGATCCGCCAGTTTCAAGAGCCTTTGGGGCTGGATAGCGAACGGCTGTCGCTTGCGGCGGCCCAACGGCTGGGTATTTCAGCAACCGAGTTTAAATGATGACACAAGCAGATTATCGGGCCGTGATTGCGGCACATTGGGCGGGCGAGACAGACGGTGCCCATGATTTGGGGCATCTGGACCGTGTTTGGGCCAATGCACAGGGCATAGCCCATGAATTGGGCGGGGCCGATTTGGAAATCTTGTGGCCCGCCGCCTATTTCCATGACGCCGTGAACCTGCCGAAAAACCACCCAGACCGCGCGCAGGCCTCAACGGCCTCGGCACAATGGGCGGCGGATTATTTGGCGGGCACCGATTTTCCGGCGGCAAAAATCCCTGCCGTGGCCCATGCAATTGCCGCGCACAGCTTTTCGGCTGCAATCGCGCCCGAGACGTTAGACGCCGAGATTTTGCAAGATGCCGACCGGCTCGAGGCCTTGGGCGCGATTGGCATTGCGCGGATGTTTCATGTTGGTGGCGCGATGGGCGGGTTGTTGTTTGACGCAGACGATCCGATGGCCCTGCACCGACCGCTGGATGACAAGCGCTACTCACTGGATCACCTAGAAGTCAAGCTGTTCCCGATTGCGCAAACCATGCGCACGGCACCGGGGCGGGAAATGGCCTTGTCGCGGGTGGAATGGATGCGGTCTTTCCGGTCACATCTGTTGCGCGAGTTGGGCTAACGCACCGCAGAACAACGGGCAGCAAAAAGGGGCGGCAGGTTTCCCTGCCGCCCCTTTTTTAACATCAATAGCTTACTTATCGATGGAAACCGCCACAAAGCGAGGGTCACCCCCACGGCGGATCAGCAGCAGCAAGGATTTGCGGCCAGCATCGCGGGCCTCACTCTCGCGGTCCTGCAAGTCTTTGACCGTCACGACCTTTTGCTGCCCGGCTTCGGTGATCACATCACCAACGCGCAAGCCCTTGGTATAGGCTTCTGACATCTCATCGATATCGACAACCGCAAGGCCGGTGGCATCCGCAGCCATCCCAAGGGCAGCCGCATCTTCGGCTGTCAAAGGTTGGATCGTCATACCCAAGACTTGAGCAGGCGCGGGCGTGGGGTCGGTGCCAGCAACAGCAGGCACAGGCTCGCCTTCGGCGGTTTCACGGCGGCCCAACGTCACCGACAGCGTTTCGGATTTGCCATCGCGCATAACAACAACCCGCACAGCCTGCCCGACAGGGGCATCGGCCACACGGCGCACCAATTCACGGGTGTCGGCAACCGAAGCCCCGTCAAACGAGGTGATCACATCGCCCGATTGCAGCCCTGCATCTTTGGCAGGACCATCCGGCACATCGGTGATCAACGCGCCTTTGGCATCGACCAGCCCCATCGCTTCGGCAACATCTGCCGTCACGTCTTGAATCCGCACACCCAACCAGCCACGGCGGGTTTCGCCAAACTGTTTCAACTGGTCAACAACCTTGTTCACCACATTCGATGCCATCGAAAAACCAATCCCGATAGACCCGCCCGTTGGCGACAAAATGGCAGTGTTCACGCCGATAACCTGACCGTCCATGTTAAACAGCGGCCCGCCCGAGTTGCCGCGGTTGATCGCAGCATCGGTTTGCAGATAGTCATCATAGGTGCCAGACAGCGCACGACCACGTGCCGAGATGATACCGGACGACACCGAGAACCCTTGGCCCAGCGGGTTGCCCATCGCGATAACCCAGTCGCCCACACGCATCAGATCCGAGTTGCCAAACGGCACGAACGGCAGCGGGGTATCGCTTTCCACCTTCAGCAAGGCGATATCGGTTTTCGGGTCTGTCCCGATCAGCTTGGCAGGCAGTTTTTTTCCAGAAAAGAACTCGATCTCAATCTCATCGGCTTTGTCGATCACGTGGTTGTTGGTCACGATGTAACCATCTTCGGAAATCACAAAGCCCGACCCCAACGCCTCGGACCGGCGGGGTTTGTTTTCACCACCATTGCCGTTACGATCCAAGAAATCCTTAAAGAAATCCTCAAAGGGCGAGCCAGGGGGCACTTGTGGCGCAGCCTCGGTGCTTGCGGCAACCGTTGTAGAGGTCGTGATGTTCACGACGGACGGGCTGATCGACTCAGCAAGATCGGCAAAGCTTTCAGGTGCACCGCGTGCCTCGGTGGCTATGGCTTGGGCCAAGACAAGCGACGCGCCAAGGACCAATGCGGTCAATCCGCGCATAAAGCCGTTGTAATGCGGGCTTTTGGCGGGTTTGGCGGTTACGATAGTTTTTGAAATCACTCGAACATCCTCCTGATGCGGCCTGCGACACCGCGTTTTGTTGGGGCGAAAAACGGAGCACCCCTTACGCTGCTATTGTGAACCTAGGCATGATTGCGTGCAATGCAAACCCCATCGCGCATTCTCAACAGGACGTGAACAGCTTTGTCATGCAGGTCTTGGTTGTAGATATGAAAACGCGCGGCCGCTTTTGTAAGGGGCCGCGCGTCATGACGTGCAAAGTCGGTTTAGTTGGCCGGCTTTGGCGCCTCATCGCTGCGCAGATATTCAAAGAATTGGCTATCCGGCTGCATCACGATCGACGAATTCGAACCCTTTAGCGCACGCTCATAGCTGGTAAGCGAACGGGTAAAGGCAAAGAATTCAGGGTCTCGACCAAAGGCCTCGGCATAGATCGCGTTACGCTGGCCGTCGGCCTCACCGCGGATCACTTCCGATTCCTTACGCGCTTGCGATGTCAGCTCTACCACAGTCCGGTCGGCGCTGGCACGAACCCGCTGCGCGGCCTCGTTACCGCGTGCGATTTCGTCCGCCGCTTCGCGTTCCCGCTCGGCCCGCATCCGCGAATAAGTGGATGCAAGGTTTTGTTCGGGCAAATCGGTGCGCGTCAAACGCACGTCAACCACATCAACACCCAAGGACGCAGCCTGACGGCGGGCCTGATCGCGGATCAGGTTCATCAGGCTGGTCCGGTCCTCGGACAGCACGCGCTGCGATGGAACAGCACCCAAAACCTCTTTGATCGCCGCGTTCAAGATCGGTTCAATCCGCGCTTGGGCTGTGCGAACACCGCCCGTGCCTGTGGCTTGGCGAAACTTGACCAAATCCGTGATGCGCCAACGCGCAAAGGCGTCAACCACCAAACGGCGGTCATCGGCGGGGGTCACCTCGGACGGCTGGGTGAACAGGCCCAAAATGCGGTCGTCATATTTGACCACGTTTTGCAGCAACGGCACCTTGAACCCGATACCGGGCTCTTCGCGCACAGTTTTCACTTCACCAAATTGCAGAACCAGCGCTTTTTCACGCTCGTCCACAATGTAAACCGACGACAACAAGCCTGCGACAGCAAGCGCAATAACGGGTAGGATAAAGGCTGTTTTACTCATCAGTTGCTCCCTCCGGTGGTTTCTTTGGGTGCGGGTGTCAGGTTGTTCAGCGGCAGATATGGCACAACGCCCTGCCCTGCCCCTTCGCCCGAAACACCGTCAAGGATAACCTTGTTCATACCGCCAAGCACACCTTCCATGGTTTCCAGATACATCCGGCGCCGCGTTACTTCGGGCGCTTTCACATATTCGGCATAGACCGACAGGAAGCGGCTCGCCTCACCCTGCGCGTCATTGACAACGCTGGCGCGGTAGCCTTCGGCCTCTTCGGTCAACTGGGCTGATTGGCCACGTGCCGCAGCCGTCACACGGTTGGCATAGGCATCAGCCTCTTTTTCCAGCCGGTCACGCTCTTGCTGCGCGGCCTGCACTTCGCGGAAGCTGTCGATAACTTCGCGCGGCGGGTCAGCCTTGTCAAAGTTCACGCGCACTACGTTTATGCCCGCTTTATAGACATCCAGCGTGCCTTGGACGGCGGCCTTTAGATCGGATGCAATCACACCACGATCCCGGTTCAGCACCGGAGACAGTTCCGACCTTGCGATAATATCGCGCATGGCCGATTCCGCGACGGCACGCAGTGTGTCGGCAGGTTCGGCAAGGTTGAACAGATATTGTGCAGGGTCCGACACGTTCCAAACAATTTGGAATTCGATATCGACGATGTTCTGGTCACGGGTCAGCATCAAGCCGCTGTCCATAACGCCACCTTTTCCCGTGCCAATATCGGTTTGGCGCTCGCCCGTAACCTGCACGATTTCAGCCGTCACAAACGGCCAAGGCGCAAAGTTCAAACCGGGGTTGCCGACCGACGAAAAGCTGCCAAGGAACAGCTCGACCGAGCGTTCTTCGGGCTTTACCGTGTAGAACGAGGCAAACGCCCACAGGCCAATCGCCACAATACCGCCCAAGGCCAAACCTTGTTTGGTGAACGCAGGGCCATTGTCGCCACCGCCCGAACCACCACCGGTGCGACGATTGCCGCCACCACGACCGCCCATCAGGACACGCAGCTGCTCTTGGCCCTTTTTCATGATCTCTTCGATCTCGGGGATCTGCGGGCCGTCATTGCTTGGCCTACGCCCGCCATTCGGACGCGGGTTTTCTTCGTTGCCTTCATCGCCACGATTTCCGCCGCCGCCGCCCCATGGGCCTCCGCTACCTGCCATGTACTTAACCCTATCTAATTCAGTTCTATTTTAACTGGTGTTTTAAACCAGAAATTCAAGCTTAGCCCACACGAATTGGGCTGCGCATCGTTACCAATTCTTCGGCCATCGTCGGATGCACCGCGATTGTTGCGTCGAATTGCTCTTTTGTGGCCCCCATCGTGACCGCAATGCCCACAAGCTGGATCATCTCGCCCGCGCCAGGTGCGACGATATGACAGCCCAAAATCTTGCGGCTGGCTTGCGATACAATCAATTTCATCATGACCCGATCGGGCCGCCCAGCAAAAGCCGATTGCATCGGGCGAAACGCGGTGCCGTAAACCTCAATCGGTTCTTGGGCGCGCGCGGCCTCTTCTGACAGGCCAATGGTGCCGATTTCGGGCTGGGTGAAAACGGCCGAGGCGAACAGGCTGTGGTCTACCTTGCGGCGCTGCCCGCCAAAAACGGTATCAGCAAAAGCATGGCCTTCGCGAATGGCCACTGGCGTCAGGTTGATGCGGTCGGTCACGTCGCCCACGGCAAAGATCGACGGCACGGCGGTTTGGCTGAAATCATCAACAATAATCTGGCCCGCGCGGCCAAATTCAACGCCCAATTCCGCAAGCCCCAAGTCGTGGCTGTTGGGCTTGCGGCCCGTGGCATAGAGCACGGCATCAAACACCCGCTCGGACCCATCAGTCGCCACGGCTTTGATCCCGTCATCGACCTTTTCCAACCGCATCACGTCGGTGCCACAATGGATGGCCACACCGTTTTCGCGCATCGCCTCGGCGACATGGCCCCGCGCCTCATCATCAAAGCCGCGCAGAATTTGCGCACCGCGATAGTATTGCGCAACTTCGCAGCCCAAGCCATTCAAAATGCAGGAAAATTCTGACGCGATGTAACCGCCGCCAACCACCAAAACGCGGGCTGGCAGGGCCTTCATCTGAAAGATCTCATTCGAGGTAATCGCCAGTTCGCGGCCCTCAATTTCAGGCACAAACGGCGCGCCGCCGGTGGCCACCAAAATGTGCTTGGCTGTCACTGTTTTACCATCGGCCAAGATCACAGTATGCGCATCCGCAACCACAGCGCGGCTATCAAAAACCGTTACACCCGCCCCGCTTAACCCGCCACGATAGGCCTTTTCCAGCCGTTCCAGCTCGGCTTCCAGCTTGGTGCGAAAGGCCGTCCAATCAAAGGCGCCCATCTGTGCATCCCAGCCATAGGCGCGGGCATCTTCGACCATACCAGGGTATTCGCTGGCAAAAACCATCAGCTTTTTGGGCACACAGCCGCGGATAACGCAGGTCCCGCCCATACGGTATTCTTCGGCCAAGGCGACCTTGGCCCCATGCGTGCCCGCCGCTATCCGTGCCGCACGCACCCCGCCCGAACCGCCTCCGATAACAAAAAGATCATAATCAAACGTCATGTATTACTTATCCTTCTCTCAACAACTTGGACAGGGTTGGCCTTTGGCACATCTGGCCTATAGTCCAGAATATAACGAAGCGCATCGGTGCGCCCAATATCGGTTACGGAGCTACGGGTTAATGCCACAATAACTTCTGTGTCGCTGCCCTCTTTGACATAGCACATCAAGGCAGCATCATGCTGCCACGAAAAATCTATCCATTGCAGGGCGTCCCACGAAAATCTGTGCCCAAACAACATAGATTGTGCAAACACGCCTTCCGGCGTTAACCGCAAACGCACAGGCCGCACCAAAAGGCGAAACACAACCGCCGCCCAAAGCAGAATAACCACGCCAAGCCCCATCCAAAATGGCGAAGGTGTAGCAGAAATCCGTTGGCTCCAGATCAGATAGCCCCCTACGACCAAAAGTACAATCAGCCGCAACCGAATGACATTGGTCGCAGGCACAGGTCGGCGGATCTCAAGCATCGACGATTAGTCCCCCAAGTCGGCAAATATATTGTCCGAGGGCACAAACTCGATACGACCCTCTTCAACTTCGCCCGAGTTGATATCGCGCAGTGTGACGCGTCCATCACCATGGCCGATGATGACGATGTCACAGATATCAATAAACAATCCATTTTCAACAACGCCCGGGATCTGGTTCAAAACCATAGCCAGCTGGCGCGGATTGCCGATGCGTTTCAGATGCAGATCAACGATATAATTGGCCTCATCCGTGACCAAAGGCGCCTCGCCATTCATCCGCAAGCTGCATTCCTGGCTCATCACATCCATGCTGACCAAGGTTTCCTCAATCAACGCTTTGGTGGTTTGCCAGCCGAATGGAATAACCTCAACCGGCAGAGGGAAGGCACCAAGCTGCGCCACCTCTTTGGCGGCATCGGTAATCACGATCATCTGATCGCTGGCCGTGGCCACGATTTTTTCTTGCAACAGCGCTGCACCACCACCTTTGATAAGGTTCAGGTTTGGATCAAACTCATCCGCGCCATCGATCGTCAGATCAAGCCAACGCGCCTCATCAAGGCTGGTGATTGGCACGCCCAAGCTGCGCGCCAACTCGGCTGTGCGGCTAGAGGTTGGCACGCCGGTTACTCGCAGCCCCTCTTCGCGGATACGTTCGGCCAAGCAGCGCACCATCCATGCGGCTGTCGAACCGGTGCCCAAGCCCAATTTCATGCCATTCTCAACATACTGGACCGCACGTTTCGCTGCCACAAATTTGGCTTTATCGATCGGGGAAAGCTCTGACGCCATGTTCATCTCCGCTGACTGTTGCCCCACGCTTATAGGCGAGGCCGTGCAGCGGTGCGAGGGGGCAATTTGCCGAATTTAGCCCCAATCACGCCATAAAGTCCGCTATGCGGTGCAATCGATGTCAGCGCCTTGCGCAATTCCGGCGTAGAGACAAAGCCAGTCCCATCAAAATCAAGCTACATCAGTGCTCCCTTCCGTTTTCCTAAGGGTCGCAAAACAACCTTAACCCAAGGTTAACCCGCGCCAGATGCCGCGAAGCCGTGAAAAAAGTCGCTTTTCACCCATGGTGCCCCCCGCCGCTGCGCTAAACTATGCATCAGGCACGTAAGAAAGGGCCAGAGATGTACGAATTGCACTACGCGCCTGACAATGCGTCGCTGATTTTGCGGCTGGTGATGGAGGCGGCAGACCTGCCCTACCGCGCGGTTTTGGTCGATCGCAGCAACCGCCAACAAGACAGTGCGGCCTACCGCGCCCTAAACCCGACGGGCCTCATCCCTACGTTGATCACCCCCCAAGGCCCTATTTCCGAGACGGCTGCTTGCCTTTTATGGCTGTCCGAAACCCACCCCGAGGCCAACCTTGCGCCCCAAGCAGGCCAGCCGATGCGCGCCGCGTATCTTAAATGGCTGTTCTTTATGTCGAACACCGTGCATGCCGACCTGCGGCAAATTTTCTATCCTGAACAATATGTTCCCGTGCAGGCCATAGCGGAACATGCACGCCTGATGTCGGCCCGCATGATCCGCCATTTCACCTTGCTTGACTCGGCAGCAGCCCAAACCCCTGCCCTGTTTGCCGCGCCGTCCGTGCTTGGCTATTACACTGCAACCCTGATGCGCTGGCCGATGCTCTACCCCAAAACCGCCGCGCGTTGGTTCAAAATTACCAATTTTCCAGCGCTACATTCAATGGCCTTGGCACTCGAATCCTTACCCGCGACACACCGCGCCGCAGATGCCGAAGGCCTCGGCCCCACGCCATTTACCAATCCGCAATACGCCTGCCCACCTGAAGGCAGCGCCACCTGAAAGCGCCCCTATGTTCTTGTCTGTCCTTGATATGTTCAAAGTCGGTATTGGCCCGTCGTCATCGCACACAATGGGGCCAATGGTGGCAGCGGCGCAGTTTTTGCAAACCCTGCGCGACAGCCCGTTTCAGGCCCACGGACTGCGGGCCACGTTGCACGGCAGCCTTGCCTTTACCGGCGTAGGCCATGCGACCGACCGCGCCACCATTCTGGGCCTCGCAGGGTTTGAGCCGCAAACCTATGATGCCGCCCGCGCAGAAACCGTGTTGGCCGAGATTGCGGCGACCAAAATCATCAACGCGCCTGACCTTGGCCCGCTGCAGTTTGACCCTGCAACCGATCTGGTCTTTGACTACGGCCCCAACCTGCCCGGCCATGCCAATGGCATGATTATCCGCGCGACTGATGCGCAAGGCGATGTGATCTTGCAAGAAACCTATTATTCCATCGGCGGCGGCTTTGTTTTGACGGCGGCCGACCATGCCGCCGCAGGGACGCTAAAGGCGAATGCCCGTTCAGACGTGGCCTTTCCCTTTCAAAACGGCGCCGAAATGTTGGAGATGGCAAAAAATTCGGGCCTGACCATCGCCCAAATGAAGCGCCAAAATGAACTGCGGTTTCGCAGTGCCGCCGATCTGGATGCTGGCATCGCGCGGGTGTGGCAGGTGATGAATGCCTGCATTTCGCGCGGGATGGAGGGCACCGGCATTCTTCCCGGCGGCTTGCGCGTTCGCAGGCGCGCCAAGGGTATACATGACCAATTGATGGCCGAGCGCGGGCTGAACATGACCGCACCGCACACAATCAACGACTGGATGTCGCTCTATGCCATGGCGGTGAATGAGGAAAACGCGGCAGGCGGCCAAGTGGTGACCGCGCCCACCAACGGTGCTGCGGGCGTGGTGCCGGCGGTGATCCGCTATTACCTAGACCATGTGCCGGGGGCAGTGGCGTCCAAAGTTCCCGATTTCCTGCTAACCGCCGCCGCAATTGGGGGCCTTTGCAAGCATAACGCCAGCATTTCCGGCGCAGAATGTGGCTGCCAGGCCGAGGTTGGGTCCGCCGCCGCTATGGCCGCTGCGGGATTGGCGGCTGTCTTGGGCGGCAGTGTGGAACAAATTGAAAACGCTGCCGAAATCGCGTTGGAACATCACCTTGGGATGACATGCGACCCTGTCAAAGGGCTGGTACAAGTGCCCTGTATTGAACGCAACGGGCTGGGCGCGATCAAGGCCGTTTCTGCCGCAAGCTTGGCGCTGCGCGGCGATGGCGTGCATTTGGTCAGCCTTGATGCCTGCATTGAAACCATGCGCCAAACCGGCCATGACATGCATGAAAAATACAAGGAAACCTCACTGGGCGGGTTGGCGGTGAACGTGCCTAACTGTTAGGGCCGTTGGCCCGCATTTAGGCCAGCAGACCCGGTCGTTTCAAATGGCCCTGCGCTGTCACAGCTTTATAAAGCGCGAATTCTTCGGCGTTTTGCGCGTGATAGCGCGCCAAAACGGCATCGCTCAGGGTATAATCAACCCGATCAGATATGGGTGACATATTGCGCACAGGTAAGGTCAAGGCATCACCGGTACGGGTCGAAAAGAACGCCTCGAGCAGGCCAAGCTGTTTATAGTCAAACACATGGTCAACCCCTGCAGCCTGCCCCGTCCAGCCGACAAAACGGTCTTGCCGCCCGACATTCGCCATTTGCGGCTTGGTGCCATCAAGATATGCCAACATAAACGCCTCAAAGCTGTGGCCACGGGTGCTGGCGGGCAGACCTTTGACCTTGGGGCGCAAACGGTAGCGATACCAGCTTTGCATCCGCTGCAACGGCCCGCGCACAACGGCCACCGTTTCCAATGTACCGCCAAACGCCTCGGCCAAGCGGGCTGCGTGGTTTTGCACATAGGCATAATGCCCCGTATGGCGCGCCGCATCATCCGAGATGGGCAGCGTATAGGGCGCCAACATCGCCCGCAGCGCCAAAGAGCCGGTTTTGGGCGTTTCCAACACCACCAGCCTTTGCACTCCCAATATCAGCACGTTGTCTACACCTTCTTCTATCCCCGATTACAAAGCCCAATCCCCCAAAATGCGCAAGCCCAAGTTGCCCCGTAATATTTTGGCGCTGTGATCTGCCGCTTTTGGTCCTTTGCATGGTCATTTCAGGCAGGACGCCCCCGCGCCTCCACGCTACGGCTAAATCATTATGACAATGTTAACAGCCACCCCTCCGCATGCAGATCGCATTTTGACCGGCGTCACTTTGATGCTGGCGTTTTGCGTTTTGGCACCATTACTGGATGTCTCTGCCAAGCTGGCCACGGCCACGCTGCCCGTGGGCCAAATCGTGACGGCCCGCTTTGTCGTGCAAGCGGGGCTGATGCTGCCGTTTGTGGCATTGATGCGGCTCGATTGGCGAATAAGCCGCCGCACGTTGGCGTTTGTCTTTGCCCGCGCGGTGTGCCTGATGCTGGCCACCTATTGCTTTGTCGCGGCTGTGGCGGTGATGCCAATCGCCGATGCGCTGGCGATTGTGTTTGTTGAACCCTTCTTGCTGTTGCTGCTGGGCCGTATGCTATTTGGCGATGAGGTGGGGCCGCGCCGTATTATCGCCTCGACCATCGGATTTCTGGGCGCGATACTGGTCATTCAACCGTCGATCTCGGCCTTTGGCTGGGTGGCCCTGTTCCCACTTGGTACCGCCCTGACCTTTGCCGCCTATATGCTGATTACCCGTGCGATGTCGCGGTCTATGCACCCCGTCACGATGCAACTGCACACTGCCCTTGCGGGATCCGCGATTTGCGTGCCGCTGATGGCAGTGTTTGACGGCAGCGGCATTGCCGAGCTGGACGCGATTTTGCCGCGCGGCGTAGAGTGGCTTTGGCTGTTTGGCGTCGGCTTTTGGGCCGCGTGCAGCCACATGTGCATGACCTATGCTTTGAAATTCGCACCTTCGGCCACATTGGCACCGCTGCACTATGCCGAGCTTATTTCAGCCGTCACCTTGGGCTATCTTATCTTTGACGATTTCCCGAACCCGATGACATGGGCCGGCATTGCCGTCATCACCGGATCGGGCCTCTATATTATATACCGTGAACATTCGACGGCCCGCCTAACCGTCACCCCGCCCAAACAAAAGCGTTAACCCACCACGGCCTTTAGCGCCGCGCCCAACCGGTTACGCGGCACGATGACCAGCATCCCCGGCTGGTCCATTTCCAGTCGTACCGGCCCAAGCGCCTGATTTGACGTGCCACCCCGCGCATCCGGTGAAAATTCCAAGCCCGCAATCGGCCATTTCAGCCCGTCGCTGCGGCCCGTTACATGCGCCATCGGAAAGAGTGAGAACCGGTCCCCCGCCTGCAGCGCAATCTGCAACACAGGCGGCGCCGCAAACACCACATCTTCGCGCCCGATCAACAAACACGGCATCGTATGGCGCCGGATCAACACTGACAACACGGCCAGCTCATGGTCGACCCGCCCGCCCAAACAGCCCAAGGCCAACACAAACGGCGCGCGGATATTGCGCAAGGCTTTGTCAAAATCAGTGCTTTCCTGTTCGGGCACATGATGGAAAACGTCAGCCAACTGCGCCCGTGTTGTTGCCGTGATACTGTCCATATCACCAATCACCGCCACAGGCCGCACACCCAGCGCCAAAGCGCGATCTGCCCCGCCATCAGCGGCAACCAAAACAGGTGCCTGCGCCAGTGCCGCCCTAAGATCGCGCGCCTGCACAGGGCCGCCGGCGATCAAAGTGACCCCCGTTTGTGATTCGACAATTGGGTGATTCATAGCGATACTAAATCCAAATTAAGGCACAATCTAATAGTTCGGACACAAACACTCCTTCAAATTACCCTTAAGTGTCCACGGAATTGAACATCCTATGCGGTCATGTAAGACATCGGTTTAGTAACAAGGGGCGAGCATCCAATGGTCGGGGCGAGCAAAATTCTTACAGTATCATACGGCACTTTCTCCTGTACTTTGGAGGGGTTCGACGAACCTTTCAACACCATGAAAGCGATTGCCGAGTATTTCCGCGATTTGGCGGCCGATGATCGCTATTTCGGAGCCGAACCGCCAACGCCCGACGCGGCGATGCTGCACCAGATCGCAGAACGCGAAATGAAACGCCGGGTCGAGACCAAGATCCAAGACAATGGCGTGATTCTGCGGGCCAGAGATTCGGATGACGTTTATGATGGCGCAAGCATTGCGTCCCAAAAGGGCGTGCCCCCACCCAAAACCGATGTATTGTTTGAAGACCAACATGCCACGCCTGCCCGTGCGGCAACGCCCACTGCACCCCAACCAACCGCGCAAGCGCGTAGCACCACAGATTCGGTTATTTCAGATAGCGTGGCGGCCAAATTGTCCCGCATCCGCAACGCCATGGCCGAAACCCGTGCCTCTGGCGAAACCACGCGCCCAGCATCCAATTTTGTTGCCGAACGTGCGATAGCTGAGGGGGAGGCTGCTGAAGAAGCGGAAGCTAAGGCCAAGGTCGAAGCTGCCAAGAAAGAAGAATCAGCAGCACAGGCAAAAGCCGAGGCGGTGGCGGCCGAAAAAGCAAAGGCCGAAGCACAGGCGAAAGCCGATGCCGAGGCTGCCGAGACAGCAAAGGCCGAAGCTCAGGCAAAAGCCGACGCCGAGGCTGCCGAGAAAGCAAAGGCCGAAGCTCAGGCAAAAGCCGACGCCGAGGCTGCCGAGAAAGCAAAGGCCGAAGCTCAGGCGAAAGCCGACGCCGAGGCTGCCGAGAAAGCAAAGGCCGAAGCCACAAATGATAGCGACAGCACTGCGGCGGATGATGCGATTTTGGCGTCGCTTGCCGGTGCGTTCGATGATGAAGACGGTGCCACTGACGGCCGGTTTGACGACGAAGCATTTGACGCAATCCTAGAGCCGCTTGATGCAGAAGGGGAAGATACCCTGATGGCCTCACTTGCGGCAGCCATGTCTGAGACGATCGAAGCCCCCGTCAAGGCGCCCAAGACCGCCGCACAAGAAGAGGCGGATGACGCGATTCTGGAGGCGCTTGACACGGATGTGGATGAAACCGCAACCGCACCTGCCCAAGAGGCAAAGCCTGCACCCAAAGATCCTGTTGCAACAGAGGGTACATCTGACGTCACCCCCACGCTCCAACGCGCCCGCGCGCGGGTCATTAAAATCCGCCGCTCACCGGAACCTCCTGTGGAAACCCCTGTGCCCCCCCCTGCGGCAAACCCCGCCCCCGCCGCACAAACTCCCACTGCCGGGATGCTTTCGCCCGAGGCCGAAGCCGACCTCATGCGCGAGCTGGCAGAGCTTGAATACGATCAACCACAAGTCGAAAAAACGCAGCCCGCAGCACCACAGCCAGCAACGCACCAAAACAACGCAGACAGCGTTGCTCCGGTGCGCCCTCAACGCCCTGTATCTTCGCGTCGCCAGTCAGGTAAAATGTCGGCAAGCGAGGATGATGCATCGGTAAAACGCCTGCTTGACCAAACGAATACCGAATTGGAAGGCGAAGAAAACCGCCGCCGCCTGTCTGCCATTGCACATCTGAAAGCCGCCGTTGCCGCCACTGTCGCCGACCGAAAAGAAGGCGGTGACCAAGGGCCGACCGAAGAAATGCGCATGAATCCCTATCGCAATGATCTGGAACGGGCCGTGCGGGCCCGCCCGAATGCAACGGCAAGCGGTGCATCCTCTGCCGAACGTGCCGCTCCGCTGATGCTGGTCTCCGAACAACGGATTGATGAGCCGCGTTTGAAACAAACGGCACAGGGCCATGTGACACCGGTACGCCCACGCCGTGTACCGACAGGAAATCTTGCGGTGTCGAGCCGTGATGATGAAGATCTTGATGCCACGGCAAATGTTGCTGATGGCGATAACATTTTTGATCGGACGACAAGCTTTTCTGACTATGCCGAAAAGCTGGGCGCCGGGTCGCTGGCCGAATTGCTTGAGGCCGCAGTCGCCTATTCAACCCATATTCACGGCAATAACGAAGTGACACGTCCGCAAATGCTGCATCATGTTTTGTCGGCGCAGCCGGAACTGGAAGGCGATCGCGAGACAATGTTGCGCAGCTTTGGGACGTTGTTGCGCGAAGGCCGGATTGAAAAAGTGCGGCGCGGGCATTTCATCCTAAGTGAGACGTCGTCCATTCACGCAGAGGCGCTGCGCGTAGCAAAGCGCTAAGCCAGCCGAACTTAAGAACCAAAAGGCCGAGGTAAATCCTCGGCCTTTTGGTTTAGTGTTTTTAGGCATCCGCATCTGGGTCGGCCTTGCCTATACCCAGAAAGACAAACTTGAACGGCAGTATCCATAGGAACCCCAAGAATACATAGACCATAAGTTCGAGCCAAAACGGTGGGCGATCAAACAGCGACACCACAAAAAGGGCGGCGGCGATGTAGAGAGGCAGGCCGATCACCAGCAAAACCAGTGACCATCGGCGCCGCGCTTTGTACGAAAGTTTCATTCTCGATCCTTAACGCCCTCTTCGCGCCTGTGTCGCACAAAGAGGGTCAGTCCATTGATGCTTCGTCCGCAAAGTTAGGCTTAGTCAGCAAAGGGGTCGGTGACCAAAATCGTATCGTCCCGCTCTGGGCTAGTTGAAAGTAGGGCAACCGGGCACTGAATCAACTCTTCAATCCGACGCACATATTTGATCGCGGCACCGGGCAAATCAGCCCAAGAGCGCGCGCCTGCGGTGTCTTCGGTCCAGCCTTCCATTTCCTCATAGATCGGGGTGCAGCGGGCCTGTTGGTCGGCGGCGGTGGGCAGATAGTCCAACCGTTTTCCGTCCAGATCATAGCCGACACAGATCTTGATGATCGGGAAACCGTCCATCACATCCAGCTTGGTCAGGGCGATGCCTGTCACGCCGCTGGTCGCACAGGTTTGGCGCACCAGAACCGCATCAAACCAACCGCAACGACGTTTACGGCCTGTCACGGTGCCAAACTCATGGCCACGCTGGCCAAGACGTTCGCCGTCATCATCCTTTAATTCCGCAGGGAACGGGCCCTCACCCACGCGGGTGGTATAGGCTTTAACGATGCCCAGCACGAAATCAATCGCGTTTGGCCCAAGGCCGGTACCGGTGGCCGCTTGGCCTGCGATCACGTTGGACGAGGTCACAAAGGGGTAGGTGCCAAAGTCGATATCCAGCAGCGCGCCTTGCGCCCCTTCAAACAGAATCCGCTTGCCTGCGCGGCGCGCCTCATTCAGCACTTTCCACACGGGCTGCGCATAGGGCAACACTTGCGGAGCGATTTCACGCAGTTGCGCCAGCAGCGCATCGCGGTCAATCGGGTCCAGCCCAAGGCCACGGCGCAGCGCGTCATGGTGCGTCAGCAAACGGTCAACCCGCAGCTCCAACGTCGCCTCATCGGCGAGGTCAGCCACACGAATGGCACGACGGCCGACTTTATCTTCATAGGCAGGGCCAATGCCGCGGCCTGTGGTGCCGATTTTGGCAACCGAGGTCTGGCCTTCGCGTGCGCGGTCCAGCTCGCCATGCACAGGCAGAATCAGTGGCGCGTTTTCGGCGATCATCAGGTTGTCGGTGTTAATCTCAACACCCTGCGCGCGCAGCTTTTCAATTTCCATGATAAGGTGCCACGGGTCCAGCACAACGCCATTGCCGATAACCGACAATTTCCCGCCGCGCACGATGCCCGATGGCAGCAATGACAGCTTGTATACCTTGCCATCAATGACCAACGTGTGGCCCGCATTATGACCGCCCTGAAAGCGCGCGATCACGTCTGCGCGCTCTGAAAGCCAGTCTACAATCTTGCCTTTTCCCTCATCGCCCCACTGGGCGCCGACGACAACGACATTGGCCATGCTGATGATCCCTTCACTTGGTCCAATTGAAACCGATTAGGGCATAGCCGCTTTGCCGCACGGGCGAAACCTCTATTTCACGCCTAGCGCACAAAGATGTGCTTGCGACCCCCGATTTTCGGCCCTTGCCCACATGCCGCCGCCGTGGCACCTCTGTTGCAGACAGAAAAGAGGTGCGACATGGGTGTGTTTTTACGGTGGCTTGGGGCGTTTGGCCTGTTATCGGCCACTTTCAACCCGACCCAGTGGAACTTTTACCGCTGGGCCGAGGCACATTATACCACTCAGTTGCCCGTGACAGTATTATTGGGCCTGCTGCTAGCCGTGGCCTACATTATCTATGTAGGGGCGACATTACGTTCACTTGGGGCGTTCGGGATGCTTTTGGTCGCGGCCGTATTTGCGGCGCTGATCTGGGTGCTGGTCGATTGGGGCATTCTGGCCACCGGCAATTCGGCGCTGAACATCTGGCTGGGAATTCTGACGCTGTCACTGGTACTGGGCATCGGGTTGTCATGGAGCATCCTGTGGCAAAGGATGTCAGGTCAGGCCACCGTGGATGAGGTTGACGAATAGCCGCACAACCACTGCAAATCAGGGACGCGGGCGATTGATACGTCACCAAGGGCTTGCCCCCGCGCCAAACTGCGCCTAAGTAGGCGCGTCAGCCAAACGGAAGCAAGAAAACCCTATGGAAAACGTCGTTCTTACCATCCACCTGATCCTTGCACTGTGCCTTATCGGCGTGGTGTTGCTGCAACGCTCGGAAGGCGGCGGTCTTGGTATGGGTGGCGGTGGCGGTGGCGCCATGTCGGGCCGTGCGGCCGCGACCGCGCTGACCAAGCTAACATGGATTTTCGCCATTGGCTTTATCATCACCTCGATTTCACTTACCCTGATTGCCGCGCAAAACGCTTCTGGCAGCTCGGTAGTCGATCAATTCGGTGGCTCGGTTCCAGAGCAATCCGCCCCTGTGTCACCACTTGGCACGGACTTGCTGCCGCCGACACCTGCTGCGAATGCGCCAGCCACACCACCCCGTGCCGATGACCCAACACCAGCGCCTGCAGCAACCGGTGATGCGGTAACGCCGCCGCGCGCAACAGAACCAGCTGTGCCAGCAACGCCTGCGCCTGCTTCTGGCAACTAATCCAACGGCTTGGCAGGCCCCACACCTTGGGGCCTGTAAAAACCTACACTCATCATCTAGCGTCCTGCTTGCAGGACGCCCGCTTTTCGGTTATGTCTCGTCTCCCGTGATAGTGCGATTCTGAGACGCCGTATCGCATGTTTAAATTTCACGGGGGGCCACCATATGGCACGTTATATTTTCATCACCGGTGGTGTTGTATCGTCGCTTGGCAAAGGCCTTGCTTCGGCTGCTTTGGGCGCCTTGTTGCAGGCGCGTGGCTATTCAGTCCGCCTGCGCAAACTTGACCCCTACCTGAACGTTGATCCCGGCACGATGTCACCCTTTGAACATGGCGAAGTGTTCGTGACCGATGATGGTGCCGAAACCGATCTCGACCTTGGGCATTATGAGCGCTTTACCGGCGTCCCTGCCCGCAACACCGATTCTGTGTCGTCGGGCCGGATCTATTCCACCGTGCTGGAAAAGGAACGTCGCGGCGACTATTTGGGTAAAACGATCCAAGTCGTGCCGCATGTGACCAATGAAATCAAAGATTACCTGCGCATCGGCGAGAATGAAGTTGATTTCATGCTGTGCGAAATCGGCGGGACTGTGGGCGACATCGAAGGCCTGCCGTTTTTTGAAGCCATCCGCCAGTTTATCCATGAGCGTCCGCGCGGCGAATGTATCTTGATGCACCTGACGCTGCTACCCTATCTGGCCGCTTCAGGCGAGCTGAAAACCAAACCAACCCAGCACTCGGTCAAAGAACTGCAAAGCATCGGCCTTGCGCCGGATGTGCTGCTGCTGCGCTCGGAACACCCTATTCCCGAAAAAGAACGTGAGAAGATCGCGCTGTTCTGTAACGTGCGCAAAGAGGCGGTGATTGCCGCCTATGACCTGAAAACCATCTATGAGGCCCCGCTCGCCTATCACCGCGAAGGGCTTGACCAAGCTGTGCTGGATGCGTTCGGCATATCGCCCGCCCCGCGCCCCAACCTTGCCCGCTGGGAAGACGTGATGGACCGCCTGACCCACGCCGAGGGTGAGGTCCGTGTGGCTATTGTTGGTAAATACACGCAGTTGGAAGACGCCTATAAATCGATCGCCGAAGCGCTGACCCATGGCGGCATGGCCAACCGGACCCGTGTTAAGGTTGAGTGGGTGGATGCCGAGTTGTTCGAGCGCGAAGACCCCGCCCCGCATCTGCAACGCTTCCATGCGATCCTTGTGCCCGGCGGCTTTGGCGAACGCGGCACCGAAGGCAAAATCAAAGCGGTTGAATTCGCCCGCACCCGTGGCGTGCCCTATCTGGGCATCTGTTTGGGTATGCAAATGGCGGTGATTGAAACGGCCCGCAATCTGGCCGGTCTAAAAGACGCAGGCTCCGAGGAATTTGACCACGAGGCCACCAGCAAAGGCGGCTCCAAACGGTTTACCCCCGTGATTTACCACCTGAAAGAATGGGTCCAAGGCAACCACGTCGTCGCCCGCAAAGTTGGCGATGACAAAGGCGGCTCTATGCGTTTGGGGGCCTATTCCGCCCACCTGACACCCGGCTCGAAAGTCGCCAAAGTGTACGGCACCACCGAGATCGAGGAACGCCACCGCCACCGCTATGAGGTCGACATGACCTACCGCGACAAGCTGGAAAAATGCGGGCTGATGTTCTCGGGCGTGTCGCCTGATGGCAAGCTGCCGGAAATCGTCGAGGTCAAAGACCACCCGTGGTTCATCGGGGTGCAATTCCACCCCGAGCTGAAATCAAAGCCGTTTGCGCCGCACCCGTTGTTTGCTGATTTCATCCGCGCCGCAGTTGAGGCATCACGCTTGGTCTAATCCCGCACAAATTAGGCGGGGTTCGCGCCCCGCCCTTTACCGCGCAAACCGACGCCGCAGGCCCTTAATGGGCCGCTCAACCCCCCAATACATCAGCGCCGCATAGCCCAGCGACAACATGGCGGCCAGCATTACAAAAAGCAGTGACCCGAACGATAATCCATGCGCCTCCAGCGCTAAAGTTATCCCGAAATGGCACAGGTAAATCGTAAACGAATATACCCCGATCTGCTGCACCCATCCCCAGTTCAGCGGCCTAAAATACCAATCCTGCGCCCGCGTCACCGCATAATAAAACAGCGGCATCAGCGCCACCCCTTGCAGACTATAGCGCAGGGTTGACCGGAACACCGGGTCGCGCACCAAAAAGCTGGCCAACACCAACACAAGCGCCGCCAGCATTACCAGATACCGCCCACGCCCTTGCGCAAACCAACGCTCGGCAAGACCACGGGCCTGCATCATGGCCAGCAAACACCCATACAGCAAACTGTCCAGCCGCGTGTCTGATGATTGGTAAATCGTCCATTCATCATGCCCCAAGACCGAAATTCGCACCCAGCGCCAGACAAGACTGATCACCAGCAGCCCCACGATCGCGCGCAGCCCCAGCCAGCCGCGCGCAACCCACAAGAACAGCGCGGGCCACAGCAGATAGAAATGCTCCTCGACCGACAGCGACCACAAAATCCCCGTCCCTGCAATCTCATGCACTTGTCCAAATTGCGTAAAATAATTGTAGTAAAAGAAAACTTGGCTCGCCAGCGTCCAGCCTTCGACCTCACCTGCGAACACCCCCAGCCATACCAGTACCGCGCCCAAGGCAAGGGTCAGCAAAATCGGAGGCCCCAGCCGTAACAAACGGCGCATGTAGAACGCGCCAAGGTCTACCCCGCCGGTCCGGTCATATTCGCGCTGCAACAGCGTGGTGATCAGATAACCCGACAGAAAGAAAAACACCGTCACCCCAAAACCGCCGGGAATCGCCGCGCTTACCACCGCATGTGAGGCAAACACGATCGCGATAGAGACAGCGCGTATCCCGTCCAATGAAGGAATATGACCATTGGGGAGTGATGAACTTGCTGTCATAAAGTAAATATTCCAAATACCTGAAATCTAGGACAATTCTTCACATTTGATGGTTCGAAGCAAGCGTAAAGCCTCTGATGGATTACCAAAGGTTTTCTGTAGGTTTCTGGGGTCTTACCTGTTGTAACACTTCCCCCGCTCCGCAGGGCCTGTTAGACAGGGCTATGCTCAGTTATCAACACCATTACCACGCCGGCAATCCGGCAGATGTTCACAAGCACGCGCTGCTGGCGTGGACGCTCGATTATCTTGTCCAAAAAGACAAGCCGATGACCTATATCGAAACCCATGCGGGCCGTGGCCTCTATGATTTGGGCGATGAGGCCGCGCTCAAAACCGGCGAGGCCGCCAAAGGTATTTCGGTTCTGGAACAGTCTTTTGCGCCAGATCACCCCTACCGACAACGGCTGGATGATGTGCGGTTCAAATACGGGCCGATGGCCTATCCCGGATCACCCTTGATCGCCGCGATGACCCTGCGCGAAACCGATACGATCCATCTGGCCGAGCTGCACCCCGGTGAAAACGAGATTTTGGCCGAGCACCTGACCCAATGGGACGCGCATATCTATAAGCAAGACGGCTTTAAACTGGCGCAGGCGCTTTGCCCGCCGACACCCCGTCGCGGAATGCTGCTGGTCGACCCCAGTTATGAGGTAAAGGCCGAATATGACAGCATTCCCAAAGACTTTGCCAAGATCGCGCGCAAGTGGAATGTCGGCATTTTGGCGCTGTGGTATCCGCTGCTGACCTCGGGCAGCCACGGCCCGATGCTGGCCGCATTGACCGAGGCGTTCCCCGATGCACTGCGCCACGAGGTCCGGTTTCCGCCCGTGCGCGAAGACCACCGCATGATCGGGTCGGGCATGTTCATCGTGAACCCGCCTTACGGGCTGGCCGGCCACGCCGCCGAGATTACAAAGCTTTTTGCATCGAAAGGATAGCATCATGGCCAAAGGTTACTGGATGGTTCAAGTCGAGATTTCAGACCCTAAAACCTATGACGATTATCGTGCCGTTGTTGCCCCGCCGCTTGCGCTTTATGGTGGGCGTTTTTTGGTACGCGCAGGCAACCAGATTGTCAAGGAAGGCACGGCCAAATCGCGCCCCGTGTTGGTTGAGTTTCCAAGCTATCAAGCGGCCCAAGACTGTTACGACAGTCCCGAATACCAAGACGTGCTAAAACTTCGCCTCGCGTCTGCGCAGGCCGATTTTGTTATTGCCGAGGGCTGGGAATAACTCCAGCCGCACAGAACCTTAACCACATGTCGCAACACGCTGAATTTTCGTGGAAAATTCGGGTCGCGTCATACTTTTGGTGCGCGGCTCCAAAACCGCCGCATCAACAGAACGGCGGCCACGCTTAGGCCCACCGTCAGGCCTAACCACAGCCCTGCCCCGCCAAACCCCAATGGGAATGCCAGCACATAACTGGCCGGAATGCCAAGAACCCAATAGCTGAGGGCGGCAATCCACATCGGCGCGCGGGTGTCTTGCATCCCGCGCAGAAACCCTAGCGCCATTGCTTGGGTGGCATCGACCATCTGAAACAGCGCCGACAGCGCCAAAAGCACGCTCCCAAAGGCAATAATCGCGCCCGCTGATGGGTTCTCGCGGTCCAAAAACAGCGCGACGATCTGCCCCGGCAGTGCCAAAAACAACACAACCATCAGCACGCCAAACCCCAGCGACAGGATCAGCGCGACCTTGGCCCCGTCGCGCAGGCTTTGCGCATTGCCCTGCCCCATCGCCCGCCCCACGCGCACCGTGGCCGCATTCGACAGGCCCAAATGTACCATAAACGCCAGCGCCGTGACCTCTAGGGCGATGCCATGTGCCGCCAGTTCAATTGTGCCAATCCAACCCATCATAATGGCCGAGGCTTGGAACAACCCACCCTCGGCCAACCCTGTCAGGCCAATCGGCCAGCCAATGCGGTAAACCTGATGCATCGCTTGCCAATCCGGCCGCCAGAACCGCTGAAACAGCGAAAACCGCCGCAACTCGGGCTGCCAATGCGCATAAAACCCCAGCGCCACAAAGGTCACAGCTTGGGTCAGCACTGATGCAATGGCCGCGCCCCGCACGCCCAGCTCGGGCGCGCCCCAATTGCCAAAAATCAGCGCATAATTGATGCCTGCGTTCAGCACCACTGCGGTGACGGTGATCCATAGTACCACTTGGGTCCGTTCCAACGCTGCCAGATAGCTTTTCAGCGCCATGACCAGCAGCGCAGGCAGCATCCCCAGCCCCGCTATGCGCAAATAATCTTGGGCCAGCGCCGACACATCCGGCTGTTGCCCCAGCGCGAGCAGAATCGTGCCAGACCACCAAAACACCGGATAGCAGGCAATGCCAAAGCCGATCGACAGCCACAGCCCCATCCGCGTATCGCGCCGCACCTGCACCTCATCCCCGCGCCCCAAGGCTTGGGCGACCATCGGCATCACCGCTTGGCCAAAGCCCGACCCAAGGATGAACACGATGAAAAAGGCAGACGCGCCCAGCACAACGGCCGCGAGTTCGACCACCCCGTACCAGCCCAACATCACCGTGTCGGTCACATGCAGGGCCATTTGCGCCAGATGGCTGCCAATAAGGGGCAAGCCCAGCGTCAGCAAGGCGCGGGCGTGTTGGGGTTTGGACAGGGTGGGATGTATGCTCATTCACCAGCCTTAACCTTGGCCAGCCATTCCGGCAAGAGCCAGATCCCTCAAAGCGCCGCGCGCAACATGATCGCCGAGAGTACCGCTACCGTCAGCCCTGCACCCAACTCGATCAGCGGGGCCAAGCGTGCCAACCGCCCGCCTGCCAGTGCCGTCAATGCGCCTTCGCGGACCCAGACCGAGGCAAAGGCCACCGCAATTGTGATTGTCGCCGTCCCCAGGCCCATTGCATAGGCCCCCGCGATGCCCGCCGCATCAATCCCCATGCGCCAGCATAAGATCAGTAAAAACAATGCGCCCGTGCAAGGCCGTATCGCAATGCCTGCAATCAAAAGCACCGTATCGCGCCACCCCGTCAGTGCCGCTACCTGCGCGGGGTCTGGCCCATGCGTATGGCCGCAACCGCAATCGCCCGTGTGTTGGTGACAGTGCTTGTGGTCATGCCCGCCACGGTGGAAGTGGTGGGCATCTGTCCCGCCTCGCGCCCGCAAAAACGCCATCAGGCCGCGCCATGCCAGCCACAACCCAATCGTCATAATCGCGCCGTAGCTGATGGGGGCAAACACATCCTCGGTCAGCCCCACCATGGCCTCACGCGTTAGGCCCAATACAAACACGCCCGCATAAACCAAGATCACCGCCGTTGTCGCCTGCGCAAGGCTTGAGGCCAGCGCGACAGCCATCAAAGGCCACATCCGCACCCGCTTGGCTACGCCATAACCGCCAATCAGTACCTTGCCATGCCCCGGCCCCGCCGCATGAAAAAACCCGTAAGCAAAACACACGCTCAGCAGGCCCAGCAACGCACCGTGCGCGCCCGCCCGCAAGTGCCGCAACGCACGGGCCAGCGCATTTTGAGCATCGTGTTGGGCGGCCGCGGCCCATGCGGTAAAGCCGTCCAATCCACCCAAGGCCCAGAATAGCACAAACCCCAGCCCAAGAACTGCACCCAATAAAACTAACGCGCGGGGCATGTGATGCGCACCTCATCGGCGTAATTGGCCCCGACAGCGGGAAAGTCCTCTTCAAGGCTTTGGCCGGCCTGATATTCTTGCAGCACGGCTTGCAGCTGTTCATCGGCCTCTGACAGGTCAGGCGCATAAACTTGGGCTGCACAGCCTGCAAGGGCGTTGGTCAACACCGTCTCGGATGCAATAGTATAGGCGGTATAATAGCCGGAATCGTAGATCTTAACGATCACCCCCTCGGGGCCGGGTCGAACAGGCGTTACAAGTGTGCGCAGATGGCTTGACGTGATGATACCGTCCTCATACCGGGCGGTCACATCCACAGGGCGGCCCATAGCCACGGGCGCGCCTTTGTGCAGCACATACAGATCGCCATCATAGTCGGCATCCCAATGCATATCAAAACCGGTCAGGCTGGCTTGTTCCTCTGCCGTTAAATGGCTGTCACCATCAGGGTCCAAGCCCCGATCTTCAATCGCCAGCAATGAATAGAAATCATCATAGGCCCAGCTGATGCGCAGTGCCGTCACTTGACCCTGCGCATCAAAAATCGCCTCGACCCCGCTATCGATAAAAATATGCGGATGGGCCTTGGCAGCGCCCGAACCAAGGCAGCCACCAAGGCTTACTGCGAACGCAAATATTATACCAAACCTCATACATACCCTCACAAACCTTAGTGCCCGCAGTTTGGCACAGCAGCGCAGGGCATGCCAGAACCCCTAGGCTGTAGGTTTCGGATCAGCTTTGGGGACAGCGGATTTCGGCTTGCGCAGCTCTGGTGGAACGGCGGCGGCCATCAAGCCTTCGGCGTTATGGATCACCTGCCGCCCTTTGCCGATGATCAGCGGGTCCGGCTGGCCAATCGCGGCCAAATCCTTGCCGGGGTAATCTATGCTGGACAAGAAATGTCGCATACAATTCAACCGCGCGCGTTTTTTGTCATTCGATTTCACGACCGTCCACGGCGCATCGGCGGTGTCAGTGTAGAAAAACATCGCCTCTTTGGCCTCGGTATAATCGCCCCACTTGTCTAGTGATGCCTTATCAATCGGTGACAGTTTCCACCGTTTCAAGGGGTCAGTTTCGCGGCTTTCAAACCGTGCGCGCTGTTCCTCTTGCGTGACAGAGAACCAGTATTTGTACAGCTGAATACCCGAGCGCACCAGCATCCGCTCCAACTCGGGGGCCTCACGCATGAATTCCAGATATTCTGAAGGCGAACAGAAGCCCATCACACGCTCAACCCCAGCGCGATTGTACCATGAGCGGTCAAAGAACACGATTTCACCACTGGTCGGAAGATGCTCCAGATAGCGCTGGAAAAACCACTGGCCCTGCTCGCGCTCACCGGGTTTGCTTAGGGCCACCACGCGGGCATAGCGGGGGTTCAAATGCTCCATAAAGCGTTTGATTGTGCCGCCCTTGCCCGCCGCATCGCGGCCCTCCATCAAGATCACAAACTTCTGTCCGGTTTCTTGCGCCCAAATCTGGACCTTCAGCAACTCGGCCTGCAACTTGGCCTTTTCGGTCTCATACAGCTTGCGCGCCATCTTGCGGGCATAGGGGTATTTGCCTTGCTCAAAGGTTTGGCGCAGCGTGTTCGCGTCGGCAACCTTTTTGGCAGGCTTTCTGCGAACGGCCTTAGATGCAACCGTCACCGGCGCATCCGTTGTGGTCTGGGGGGCCACTGCGGCTGCAACTTCGGCGGCCTCGACCTGCATCTCATGGGCGGTGTTTGGTTCAAGTGTCTTGTTGTTTGCCGGTAAAGCCATGTCGTCTCCCAATTCCAATCGTTGCGTCAAAACCTGCCGACAGCCGCACAAACGCCACAAGCACCGCTGCTCAAGCTGTAAGTATATCCCATCGCCGCCTGCGACGCTTTGATCCGTGTCAAAGGGCCGCCCCCATAGCGGGACTTGCGCGATGAACCATAATCCGCAACACTCGCCCAAACCTCAATTTGATTAGGCGGTCCCTATGCTAACGATCTACGGTGTCCTGCGCTCTCGTGCCACCCGCCCCCTATGGCTGCTGGCCGAGACGGGTACGGAATTTACCCATGTTCCCGTGATTCAAAGCTACCGCCTCGCCGATCCGCAGGCCGTTGATGCCCCTTTGAATACCCTGTCGCCGGAGTTCCTGAAAACCAGCCCGCAATCGGCCGTCCCTGTCCTGCAAGATGGCGATCTGGTGCTAACGGAATCCCTCGCCATCACGCTTTACCTTGCCCGCGAATACGGCGGCGACCTTGGCCCACAAACGAAGGCCGAGCTGGCATTGGCCGAGCAATGGGCGCTGTTTGCCGCCATCTCGATTGATCCGCCGGGCATTGATATCCTCTACACCTATGCCGATGGCCTGTCTGACAGCCCCGAAGGCGCGGCCAAAATTGCCGCCGCAGCCGACCGCCTGTCGCGCCCGCTTGCCCAGCTAGAGGCCCATTTCGCACAGCATGACCACCTTATGGGCAACCGCTTTACCGTGGCCGACATCATGCTGGCCGAATGTCTGCGCTACTCCCAACCGCATAAACCGCTGCACCAGACCTATCCCAAAACCTTTGCATGGCTGGCCCGCTGCCAATCGCGCCCCGCCTTCACCGAAATGATGGCCCGCCGCAACGCCGAGCCTGCCTGATAAGGTCAAGAGGGCATCACAAACGCGCCTGCCCTTGCCGTTTCGCCCGCCGTTTCACCTTGGCCAAAATACCTAAACCCGGCCCTCGCCACACGTCATGCTGGCGGGTGCCTTGCGCCCTGCGCCACCAAATGGTCTAATCCTGCCGCAAAGACGTCTTAACAAGAATCGAGCAGCGCATGGCCAATGACCTTCTTTCCACCGCCCCAGAAACCTATGATGCTTCGTCCATCGAGGTGCTTGAGGGGCTGGAACCTGTGCGCAAACGCCCCGGCATGTATATCGGCGGAACGGATGAACGCGCGCTGCATCACATGGTGGCCGAAATCCTCGACAACTCAATGGATGAGGCCGTCGCAGGCCACGCCACGCGTATTGAGGTCGAGGTGCTGGCTGATGGCTCGGTTCTGGTCCGCGATAACGGGCGCGGCATTCCGGTTGACCCGCACCCGAAATTCCCCGGTAAATCCGCGCTTGAGGTGATCTTGTGTACGCTGCACGCTGGCGGCAAGTTTTCCAACAAATCCTATTCGACATCGGGCGGGCTAAACGGCGTTGGCTCTTCGGTCGTGAACGCGCTGTCTGACAGCATGATCGTGCAGGTCGCCCGCAACAAAGAGCTGTATGAACAACGCTTTTCGCGCGGTGTGCCTTTGGGGCCCGTGGCTAAGATGGGGGCCGCACCAAACCGCCGCGGCACCACGATCACCTTTCACCCCGATGCCGAAATCTTTGGCGCGCTGAAATTCAAACCTGCACGGCTATATAAGCTGACGCAATCCAAGGCCTACCTGTTTTCTGGCGTTGAAATCCGCTGGAAATCGGAAATCGACGATGGCACCACGCCGACCGAGGCGACGTTCCACTTTCCCAACGGCCTTGCTGACTTTCTTAACCAATCGCTGACCGGTGCGATGACCTATGCCGAGCGCCCCTTTGCGGGCAAAGTCTCGTTTGAGGAAAAGTTCGGTATTCCCGGCTCGATCGAATGGGCGATCAACTGGACGCCCGTGCGCGATGGCTTCATCCAATCCTATTGCAACACGGTCCCCACTGCCGAAGGCGGCACGCACGAATCCGGGTTTTGGTCGGCCATGCTGAAAGGCGTCAAGGCTTACGGCGAGCGAGCAAATAACAAAAAAGCCGCCCTCATCACCCGCGACGATATGCTGACCGGCGGCTGCGCGTTGATCTCGATCTTTATCCGCGAGCCCTCGTTCGTCGGCCAAACCAAAGACCGGCTGTCCACTGAGGAGGCCAGCAAATGGGTCGATCTGGCCGTCAAAGACCACTTTGACAACTGGCTGGCGTCCGATACCAAATCAGCTGGCGCAATTTTGGACTTTCTGGTGCTGCGCGCCGAAGAGCGTCTGAAACGGCGCCAAGAGAAGGAAACCCAGCGCAAATCGGCCACCAAACGCCTGCGCCTGCCCGGAAAACTGACCGATTGCACCGCCAAAAACCGCGACAACACCGAATTGTTCATCGTCGAGGGTGACTCGGCGGGTGGGTCAGCCAAAGGCGCGCGCAACCGCGAAAATCAGGCGCTGCTGCCGCTGAAAGGCAAAATTCTGAACGTGCTGGGCGCGGCGTCAAACAAGCTGCACGACAACTCGGAAATCCGCGATATATGTGAGGCCTTGGGGGTGCAGATGGGCACCAAATTCAAGGTCGATGATCTGCGCTATGACAAGATCATCATTATGACCGATGCGGATGTTGACGGCGCCCACATTGCCGCATTGCTGATGACGTTTTTCTTTACCCAGATGCGCCCTTTGATCGACCGAGGCCACCTGTATCTGGCCTGCCCGCCCCTCTACCGCCTGACCCAAGGCGCCAAGCGGCTGTATGTGGCCGATGATGCGGAAAAAGAGTTGTGGCTGGCCAAAGGTTTGGGCGGAAAAGGCAAAATTGACGTGCAACGTTTTAAGGGCTTGGGTGAGATGGACGCCAAAGACCTGAAAGACACCACGATGAACCCAATGTCTCGCAAGCTGATCCGCGTGTCGATTGATGAGGATGAGCCGGGCGAAACCTCGGATCTGGTGGAACGCCTGATGGGGAAAAAGCCCGAATTGCGCTTTCAATATATCCAAGAGAACGCGCAGTTCGTCGAAGAGCTGGACGTCTAAATCTTTCGCAGCGACAGCATTTCATATGCCCCCTAAAGCAGGGGCATATGCCACGCTATTTGACGCCTATGACCACGGTTATGCAAAGCAGATATGTGGTTCCCGACTTCAAGTGTGGGCACGCATGTGCCAACGGGCAGGCGCGAAAAGCAGGCGTTTTCGCCGTTTTCCGGCATTTGCGTTGAAAAAATCTCTCGCGATACCAAGAAATATTTGGCGCTTGGCTATGCAGACAATCTTTATGTAGGTATCAAAGTCAGCATAAATCTAGCATTCTTGCCGTTAAATAATGAAAACATAAGGTTGAAAAGCTAAGTGCGCATTCTGATCACCAATGATGACGGTATCAACGCCCCCGGGCTTGAGGTATTGCTAGACATCGCGACCGAATTGGCCGGACCAAGTGGCGAAGTGTGGACAGTTGCCCCCGCGTTTGAACAATCTGGCGTTGGCCATTGCATCAGTTACACCCACCCGATGATGATTGCCGAACTTGGCCCCCGCCGCTTTGCCACCGAGGGCAGCCCCGCCGATTGCGTGCTGGCGGGGCTCTATGACGTGATGCCCAATGCCCGCCCCGACCTTGTGCTGTCGGGCGTGAACCGTGGCAACAACGCGGGCCAAAATGCGCTGTATTCCGGCACAATTGGCGGCGCAATGGAGGCCGCCTTGCAAGGCATTCCCGCGATCGCCCTGTCGCAGTTTCTGGGAGAGCGGACACAAGTGCTGGACGACCCGTTTGAAGGCGCACGCAAACATGGTGCCGCCCTGATCCGCAAGCTGCTGGACCACGGGTTGTGGGATACCGATGATGATTACCAGTTGTTTTACAACATCAACTTTCCACCCTGCGCGGCTGCCGATGTAAAAGGCAGCCAAGTGGTGGCGCAAGGCTGGCGTCCCGGCACCTATTTCGGGGTCGAACCCCATCACGCCCCCAATGGCCGCCGCTTTTTGTGGATCAAAGGCGGTGCGCAGCAGGTTGATACTGGGCCGGGCACCGATGTGAACGCCAATTTGAATGACTATATCTCTGTCACCCCGATGCGCGCCGATCTGACCGCACATGACCGGCTTGACGAGCTTAAGGCGCGCCTGTCATGACCTATCACGCCGAAGATCACGAGGATAATCACGACGACGACCTTGCCGAACGTAAGATGCGTTTTTTGTTTGCACTTCGGTCCAAAGGCGTCACCGATGCACGTGTTTTAACGGCGATGGAACGGATCGACCGCGGCCATTTCATCAAAGGCCTGTTCGCCGATCGCACCTATGAAGACATGCCCTTGCCCATCGCCTGCGGCCAAACCATCAGCCAGCCCTCGGTTGTGGGCCTGATGACCCAAGCGCTGAACATCCAGCCCCGCGATACCGTGTTGGAAATCGGGACCGGATCGGGCTATCAGGCGGCCATCCTCAGCCAGTTGGCGCGCAGGGTCTATACCGTTGATCGCCACCGCCGCCTTGTGCGCGAAGCGGCCGAGGTGTTTCGCGCCCTGAGCCTGACCAATATCACCGCTTTTTCCGCCGATGGCAGTTATGGTTTGCCCGACCAAGGGCCGTTTGATCGCATCTTGGTCACCGCCGCTGCCGAAGATCCGCCTGGCCCCCTCTTGGCGCAGTTGAAAAACGGCGGTATCATGGTGGTGCCTGTAGGCCAATCAGATGCGGTGCAAAGCTTGATAAAAGTCACCCGCCATGACACTGGGTATGAATACGAAGAGCTGCGGCCGGTCCGGTTTGTACCATTGGTCGAAGGTCTTGCTACAGAGTAAAGCAAAAACCAACCCGCACCGGGGCAAACCCGGGCGAACCAAAATGAGGCCGTGCCAGATGTATCGTTTTTCCCTGATTGTGACCCCCCGTAATTTGATGCTTGGTGCAGCGCTTGGTGCGCTGTCGGCCTGTGTGCAAAGCGACGGGTTGGACTGGGATATGCGCGGTCTGGCAGGCGGAGCGTTGGACACAAGCGGTGCCGCCATGCAAGCCAGCGTGGCACGGCCTCGCGCCGACAATCGCGGCGTTATTGCCTATCCCAGCTATCAAGTGGCTGTCGCGCGGCGCGGCGATACCGTCAGCAGCATTGCTGCGCGCCTTGGTATGAACGCGGATGAATTGGGCCGCTATAATGCCCTGATGCCAACGGATGTGCTGCGCGAGGGCGAAATCCTCGCCCTGCCGCGCCGGGTTGATAGTGCATCATCTGTCACTGGCACCGCCCCTCAAAGCGGGGCAATCATCGGCGGCACAATCGCACCGGCCCCGGTTGAGGTGACAACCCTCGCCTCGGGTGCTTTGGACCGCGTGGCAAGTACGCAGGCCGCAAACCCGACCAGTACCGCCAGCACTGCGGTCAAACCAACCGCCGATCAGCCGGGCCGCCACCGTGTACAGCGCGGCGAGACCGCCTATTCCATCGCCCGCACCTACGGCGTTAACGTTAAATCACTGGCCGATTGGAACGGGCTTGGGGCAGATCTGAACCTGCGCGAAGGCCAGTATTTGCTGATCCCGGTTCTAAGCGCCAGTAGTACCGCCCCAACCGACCCCAATAGCACAACCGCACCTGGCAGTGGCTCGCCAACCCCCGTGCCGCCCTCGGCCGCAAAACCTCTGCCTGCGGAACAGACCACACCTGCGGCATCCAAGGCAAAAGACACGCCGGCCTCGCCAAATCTGGGTGCAAGCCGCACCGCCTCGTCTTCGTCAAAATATATGATGCCGGTCAATGGCAAGATCATCCGCCCCTTTACCAAAGGCAAGAGCGAGGGCATTGATATCAGCGCCGTCGCAGGCACGCCTGTTGTGGCCGCCGCCGCTGGCCAAGTTGTAGCCCTGACCAAAGATACCGATCAGGTGCCTATTTTGGTGATCCGCCATGATGGAAATATCCTGACCGTCTATGCTGGCATAGATGCGGCCAAAGTCAAAAAGGGCGACACGGTCAAAAAAGGCCAAACCATTGCCGTGGTGCAAAAAGCACCGGCCTTTTTGCATTTTGAGGTTCGCAAAGGCGTGGACGCGATCGATCCGATGTCGCTGATCCAATAACCCTATTGCCGCCCTGCGCTTGCGGGGCGGCCAAAACTAAAGCCCTCTCAGCATCAGGCAGGGCTTGTTTCAATAGGTTTCAGCTTGCCCCGAGGATTGGTTAAATCAATACGCCATGCCGCGCCGCAAGATCCGTAAAGAACTGCCACGCCACACGGCCGGACCGTGATCCGCGCGTCGCCTGCCATTCAATCGCCTCGGCGCGCAGGGTTTCAGGCGCAACCGTCAGGCCATGCGCGGCGCAATAGCCGTCAATCATCGCCAAATACTCATCTTGGGTACAGGGATGGAACCCCAGCCACAGACCGAAACGATCAGACAGCGAGACTTTTTCTTCAACGGCCTCGCCCGGTGTGATGGCCGTTGACCGCTCATTTTCGATCATGTCGCGCGGCATCAGATGGCGGCGGTTTGAGGTGGCGTAGAAAATCACATTTTCAGGCCGCCCTTCAATGCCACCATCCAGCACGGCCTTTAGCGATTTATAATGCTGGTCATCATGGCTAAAGCTAAGATCGTCGCAAAACAAGATAAACCGGCGATCTGGTGCCGCGCGCAGGTGGCGCAGCAATGCCGTAACAGACGGCAAGTCTTCGCGTGACAACTCGACAAGGATGACGGGATGCGTTGCATGAACGTCGGCGTGTATAGCTTTGACAAGGCTAGATTTTCCCATGCCACGCGCACCCCACAAAAGTGCGTTATTGGCAGGCAGGCCCTTGGCAAAATGCACGGTATTTTCATGCAAGATATCGCGGGCACGGTTAATGCCAATCAGCAAGCCAAGATCCACCCGAGACACATCCACAACCGGATCAAGCCGGTCAGGCCCCGTGTGCCAGATAAAGGCGCTGGCCGCGTCAAAATCCGGCGCAGGCAGCGGCCTTGGGCTAAGGCGCTCTAACGCCTCAGCAATACGGATCAAGACGGCATTATCCATTACTTAACCTCTTCGCCGCTATCGTCCTCGTCATAGTCGTCTTCTTCGACCCAAAGACCTTGGGCACGCAGATCGGCTTCGCGTTTCTTTTCCACACGCCGCACAAGGAGGATAGAGATTTCGTAAAGCCCGTAAATCACGGTGAACAGGATAACCTGCGACGGCACATCCGGCGGTGTTGCAATCGCGGCAAGTACAAGGATGGCAACAACTGCATATTTACGAACCGCCCCCAGCCCCGCAGCCGAAACCAGACCCGCTTTGCCCATCAGCGTCAGCAGAACGGGAAGCTGGAAGCTAAGCCCGAAAGCGATGATAAACTTGATCGTAAGCGACAGATACTCTTCCATTGACCCTTGGAACAAGATGCCAGCGTCTTTGGCCGTTGCCGGGTCTGCATTGATTTCTTGGAACCCCAGAAAGAACGAATAAGCCATTGGCATAATGACATAAAACGCAAAAGCAGCGCCAAGGAAAAACATCACCGGCGATGCGATCAAAAACGGCAAGAACGCACCTTTTTCATTCTTATACAGGCCGGGTGCCACAAACCGCCACATCTGGGTGGCGATGATAGGAAAGGACAGGACAAACCCGCCAAAGATAGAAATCCGCATCGCTACGAAAAAGCCTTCTTGCAGCTTGATCAGCACGAGATGGCATTCTTGGCTACGCTCGGCCAAGGAAATACAGATCGGTTGCGTCAGAAAGTGAAAGATCGGGTTCCAGATGGTGAAGCAAATCACCATCGCCACGATAAATGCACCGAGCGAGACCATTATGCGGGTACGCAGCTCGGCCAAATGCTCGATCAACGGGGCAGAGCTATCATCAATATCGTCGGCGCTCATGCGTCACTCTTCTTTATGCTAGGCTTCTTTGTGATTGGTTTTTTCGCTGCGGGCTTTTTGACTGCCGGTTTAGCGGCGGCGACCTTGGTCGCGGCCGCGCGCGGCGCAGCCTTGGCCTTTGGCGCAGCTTTGGGTTTTGCAACCGCCTTTGGCGCGGGATCGGCTTTGGCTACAGGCTTGGCGGCTTGCGCGTCGGCCAAGGCCTGCGTTGCAGGGCCTTTGACGGCGTCTTCAACTTTGGCCGCAGGCGTTGGCGGTTTGGGCGCTGCTGGATCTGGCTTTGGTGCCGTCGATTTGGCAGCTTTCATCGGGTCCCAGCTTTCAAACTTGCTGGCGGCCGACTTCACCGCGTCCAAACCCATTGATTTGGCTGACGTCGCATTGCGAAGGTCTTTCGCCACGTCTTTAACGCCTGCATCATCCGCAGCCGATTCCATCGCGCGGGAAAAGTCGCGCGCCATCCCCTTGGCCTTGGCGGTAAACCGGCCAAGGGTGCGGAACATATCCGGAAGATCTTTGGGGCCGATCACGATCAGCGCCACCACTCCGATGATCAAAAGCTCGGACCAGCCAATATCAAACATGGGTCATTCCCCTAGCAAAGCTGCGTTCAGGCTTTGTCTTTTTTCTTTGGTGTCACATCAACCGCGTCATCGGCGGTTTTGTTTTCCAGCTCTTCGGTCTCTTCTTTCACGCCCTTTTTGAACGCGTTGATGCCTTTGCCGACTTCGCCCATCAGTGACGAAACCTTGCCACGGCCAAACAGCACGAGGACGACTACGGCGATCAAAAGAAGGCCCGGAATACCAATATTGTTAAGCATATGCCTATTCTCCCCTGGTGGGCCACAGCTGCGGCCCAGAACGTTGTGCATTCCGTTTAGGGGGAAGTTGCGGCAGATCAAAGGGGGATTCGGCTTTACGCCGCGCGCTGCTGACAGTATTTTGTCAGTTGCCCAAGCCCCAACCCATCGGACCCAGCAGATGAGCCGCGACCAACGCATTTTTGACCTTATCCAACGGATGCGCGACGGTCGGCTGCACACCGCTGCCGATCTGGCGCAGGATTTGGGGGTGTCGACCCGCACCATCTGGCGCGATATGGCGATGATGGCGGCTACAGGTATTCCGGTCGAAGGCGAGCGCGGCTTGGGCTATATTTTGCGCGCACCGTTGATGTTGCCGCCAATTATGCTGACACAAGACGAGCTGGAAGCGCTGATGGACGGCCTTGGCCGCGTGGCGGCAGAGGACGGATCGCGCGCACGGGCGGCGCGGGCGCTGCGTTTCAAGGTGTCCACCCTAATGCCACAGGCAGGGTTGGTGCCGGATTCCGAGGATTTGGGCTGATCAAGCCTTAAACACAAAGCACCGGTCACGGCGGATCATCAGCCACAGCGGCGTTCCCACCTTAGGCAAAAACACCCCCGGCACGGCTGCTGTCAGCTTGGACCCGTCAAATTCCATCGTGAAATCGACAAGGCTTTCATGCCCCAAAAACCGCGCCCGTGCCACGATGCCGCGCGCAGGTGTGCCCTCTTGTGGCGTGGTATTGGGCCCGCGTCCGCCACGATCAAAATCGATTTTCAAATGCTGCGGGCGGATCACAATTTCCACGGCCCCACCGTCGGCATGGCCGGGCGTCAGAAATGCGCCAAAGGGGGTTTGCGTCAGCGCACCTTTGGAAACGCCTTTTATTACATTGATATCACTAAAGAAAGCTGCCGCCGCACGGTCGGACGGCGCGTTATAGATATGGTAGGGCGAGCCGCGCTGAACGATCGCGCCATCGCGCATCAGGCAAATTTCATCAGCCATGCGCAGCGCCTCATCCGGTTCATGCGTGACCAGCAAAACGGCAGTGCCTTCGTCTTTCAGCACCTCTAGCGTGGTATCGCGGATACCGTCACGCAATCGGTTATCGAGGCCCGAGAACGGCTCATCCATCAGCATCATGCGCGGGCGTGGGGCCAAGGCACGAGCCAAAGCAACCCGCTGTTGCTCGCCCCCTGACAGTTCATGCGGGTGTTTGGGGCCAAAACCGGTCAGGTTTACACGTTCCAGCAGCTCATCCACACGCGCCGATTTTTCCGCCGCAGAGCCCGACAGCCCAAAGGCCACGTTTTTGGCCACCGTCAAGTGCGGGAACAGCGCGAAATCCTGAAACATCAAGCCAATGCCGCGCGCCTCGGGTGGTAGGTGGTGGTTCGCATCGCAAACGGTTTCGCCATCAATTTTGATCGTGCCACTATCTGGTGTTTCCACCCCAGCAATCATACGCAATGTCGTGGATTTGCCACAGCCAGACGGCCCCAAAAGGCAGGTAACCTGCCCCGGTGCTACAGTCAGCGACAGGTTCTTCACTACATCCCGTGCGCCAAAACGACGGGACAGGTTTGCGACTTCTAATCTGGGCGTGATGGCTGGCATAATGGCTAGCTGCCTTTACCTTATAAATTCTATCAGGAATGAGTTAGCAGGCTGCGCCCTGCAGTTCAAGGCTCTGGCAAGACTTAGCCAAGTCATTACCGTGCCTTGTTTGCCGCAGCCGTTTCCAGTGCCTGCCAGCCGTGAAGCGGCGCAAACCCCGCAGGCCCCATGCTGCCCGCCCAAAAGCTGCCCATGCGTCGTTGACCGGCGGCGCGGCTTATGGGCGTATTGGTCAGCGCGCACCACAGAAAACTGCCAACAGCACCATGGCCAACAAACAGCATATTGCCCGAGACTTCGGCCAGAACCTCTTGAAAAGCCTTGGTAATACGCGCGCTGGCGGCAGCGGCCGATTCCCAGCCTTGCGGGCCAATATCGGGCTGGTCGAACAGCGCATTTGCCAGCTTTTCATGCGCATCATGCGGCAAATAGCCCGTAGCGTTGCGATCTACCTCACCCATGTCTGGGTGGGTGTGCAGCGGCAGAGCAAAGGCATTGGACAACAATTCTGCCGTTTGCTGCGCCTTTACCTCGGGCGAGGCGATAATCCGCCAGCCGCGCCCCGGCCAGCCCCGTTTGCACGCGGCCTTAAGACGCCGCCGCCCCTGATCTGAAATTTTCCATTCCGGAACAGGGGTTTGCGCGTCGATCATAACCTCGGGGTGCGACAGGTACAGAATGCGACTAGAGGGTCGCATTAATAGCCCCACCATCCAGCAACAGGTTTTGCCCGACAATAAAGCCCGCTTTATTCGAACACAGGAACGCACAGGCCGCCCCGAATTCGGCCGCGGTGCCATAGCGGCGCGCCGGAATCGTTGCTTGGCGTTGCTTGGTCGCAGCGGCGCGGTCGATGCCTTGGGCCTTTGCCACGCCATCATCCAAACTGTCGGCGCGGTCGGTTGCGTGGATGCCGGGCAGCAGGTTGTTGATGGTCACGCCATGCTCGGCCACCTGACGCGCAGTCCCTGCAACAAAGCCTGTCAGGCCCGCACGCGCGGCATTGGAAAGCCCAAGCTGCGGGATAGGCGCCTTGACCGACCCCGAGGTAATGTTCACGACCCTGCCCCATTTGCGGGCAATCATCCCGGGCAGCACGGCTTGCATCAGCGCAATCGGGGTCAGCATATTGCCATCCAATGCCTTGATAAAATCGTCACGCGACCAATCCGACCACAGGCCGGGGGGTGGGCCACCTGCATTGGTGACCAAAATATCCACATCGCCCGCAGCAGCCAGCACAGCCGCGCGCCCGTCTTCGGTTGTGATGTCGGCTGCGATAGCCGTCACCGTCACACCATAAGTGGCGCGGATATGCGCCGCCGTCGCCTGCAATGCTGCATCGCCGCGCGCGTTGATAATCAGATTCACCCCTGCCTCGGCCAAGCTCTCGGCGCAGCCACGGCCTAAACCCTTCGACGCCGCGCAAACCAGTGCTGTTTTTCCGTTGATGCCAAGTTCCATCTTTGCCCCCTGAATTATGTTCGCCAAAGGCTAGCAGTCCTGTGCATCAAGTGAAAGTGCGACGCGATGATTCGTCACAATTGACTAAAAGTTTCAAGACAATCCGCGCCACTCGTTTAGAGCGTCTTTGCAATTTTCCAGATATAATCATGGCTCTGGCATTGGAATTAAGGTTGATAAAGTTGTAATATAGCATACGTCACACACTGCGGGGCGAGGCTCTGATTTTGAATGGACCACCAATTGAATACACCCTTTATGCCCCCTGGCCTGCCGGACCAGCTGTGTCAGGTGTTTGCCTCCCATGACGTTTTCGTCACACTCGGGGTGAACCTTGGCGAAGGCTTATCCAGTTTGGATGAGGTGTGCTTGGGGGATATGTATGTGCTGGCACAAGGTGCCACACCACAAAAACTACTGTTAGAACATGATGGCGACAGCCAGATCGTCTCAGAAAACAGCACGTTAGGTGCGCCCGGCGCGGGCGTGACAATCACCGCTCGGTTTACCATGTTGGCCCCCGGCGGCGACAAGCTAGAGTTGCTGGCCCTACATATTGCGGCAATGGCAAACGATGCGGGAGGGTATTTCATTCTGCCTCTCTCCCCGATGGGCGAGAGAATTGAATACACATTGATCCGCGCCGAAGAGCCGCAGCCTGATGAGCGGTTGATTGACCTTTTGTGCATCTCATTTGCGCGCGGCACCATGATTACCTTGGGCGATGGCAGCCAAAAACCGATTGAGCGCCTGTTGGTCGGCGACCGCGTGCTAACGCGCGATCATGGGCCACAAGCGCTGCTTTGGATCGGCCACGTCACGCTGCGCGCTGTTGGGGCCTATGCGCCCGTTGTCATCGCGGCGGGCGTGTTGGGGAATGAGGCCGATCTGGTTGTCAGCCAGCACCACCGCATGTTTCTGTACCAGCGCAACAGGGCCAAAGCCGTGCCAAAAGCTGAAATCTTGGTGCAGGCCAAGCATTTGGTAAACGGCGACACCGTCTATTTGCGCGAAATCGGCTTTGTCGATTATTACAGTCTGGTATTCGACGCGCATGAAATCATCTATGCCGAGGGCATCCCCGCCGAGAGTCTGATGGTGACCGAGGCGACCGTGTCGCGCCTGCCGCCCGAACTGGCAGCCGAGGTAAAACTGCGTTTTCCCGAAGTGAGCCATATACAGCATTTCGGGGTTGAGGCTGGCGCAAACGACCTTGCCGCGCTGGGATTGAATGCCGCAAAGCACAATAAGGGCGAGCGATAGCAACAGCACGCTTTGCAGACAGTTGCGAAGCCTTAAATTTGCGGATATGTGCCGCATATGTTGGAAAATCGCCCCCCCCTTCCGCCCGAAATCGCCCGCCGCCGGACCTTTGCGATCATCGCTCACCCGGATGCTGGTAAAACCACGTTGACCGAAAAGTTCCTGCTGTTTGGTGGGGCTATTCAGATGGCTGGCCAAGTGCGCGCCAAGGGCGAGGCCCGACGCACGCGCTCGGATTTCATCAAGATGGAGCAAGACCGCGGGATTTCCGTGTCGGCCTCTGCCATGTCGTTTGATTTCCGCGAATTCCGGTTCAACCTTGTCGACACCCCCGGCCACTCGGACTTTTCCGAAGATACCTACCGCACGCTGACGGCGGTGGATGCGGCTGTGATGGTGATTGACGGTGCCAAAGGTGTGGAATCCCAAACCCGTAAACTGTTTGAAGTGTGCCGTTTGCGCGACCTGCCAATTCTGACCTTTTGTAACAAAATGGACCGCGAGGCCCGCGATACATTTGAAATAATTGACGAAATTCAAGAAAATCTGGCGATTGACGTAAGCCCTGCAAGCTGGCCCATCGGCTCGGGCCGTGATTTCCTTGGCTGCTATGACATTTTGAACGACCGGCTGGAGTTGATGGACCGCGCCGACCGGAACCGCGTGGCAGAAACGATTGAGATTAAAGGGTTGAACGACCCGAAACTGGCGCAGCACATCCCCGCCGATATGTTGGCAAAGCTGCGCGAAGAGCTGGAAATGGCCCGTGAACTGCTGCCACCGCTGGACCGCGAGTCGCTGCTGAATGGGTCAATGACGCCGATCTGGTTCGGATCGGCGATCAATTCCTTTGGCGTCAAAGAGTTGATGGATGGCATCGGCAAATTCGGCCCCGAGCCCCAGCCCCAGCCCACAGCGACCCGCAAAGTGGCCCCCGAAGAAACCGCTGTAACCGGCGTTGTGTTCAAGGTGCAGGCCAATATGGACCCAAAACACCGCGACCGCGTGGCCTTTGTGCGGCTTGCCTCGGGGCATTTTCAACGCGGGATGAAGCTGAACCATGTGCGCAGCAAAAAAACGATGACCATCTCCAGCCCTGTGCTGTTTTTGGCCGCTGACCGTGAATTGGCCGAAGAGGCGTGGGCCGGTGACATCATCGGCATTCCCAACCACGGCCAGCTGCGGATCGGCGATGCGTTGACCGAGGGAGAAGAGTTGCGCTTTACCGGCATCCCAAGCTTCGCACCCGAACTGTTGCAAGGCGTGCGGGCGGGCGACCCGATGAAGGCAAAGCACCTTGAAAAGGCGCTGCTGCAATTTGCCGAAGAAGGGGCTGCCAAGGTTTTCAAACCGATGATCGGCTCGGGCTATATCGTCGGCGTTGTGGGGGCCTTGCAGTTTGACGTGCTGGCCAGCCGGATTGAACAGGAATATTCCCTGCCCGTCCGGTTTGAACCATCGCAGTTTACCTCGGCCCGTTGGGTGCGCGGACCAAAGGCCGAAATGGACAAGTTTATCAACATAAACAAAGGCCATATCGCCGAAGACAGCGATGGCGACACGGTGTTCTTGACCCGCCTGCAATGGGATATCGACCGGATCACCCGCGACTACCCCGAGCTAAAGCTGACAGCGACCAAGGAAATGATGGTCTAACCGCGTCTAGGGCGACAGTTATAAAGGCCAAGCGCAAATTCTGCTTGGCCTTATTGCTTGATGGCGGGATGTCGGCCTATAATCGGTGCAAACGCTCTCCGCCGGAAAAGCCTGTGCCCATTGATAACACCTATCCAAACGCCCCTGACAGCCTGATCGCCCATTGGGATAAACGCCGCGGCCCAATGCGGCCCGAACCGGGCGAGGAACTCCCCGCGTTGGATGTGGATTTAGGCGCCTTGATCGCACAGGTTCTACCAAGCGCGCCGCCCCCCCTTGCCAAAGGGGCCAGCCGCCATGCCGAAAAAGAGCATGATCTGTGCGCTGAGTTGGGTGGCCAATCTGCGCTGCTATTGCTGCACGGGTTGCTGATCGCCCATATGCGCAAACGCCGCTTTCCCGACCACGCACCGCAGCTGTTTCGGCGAATCTGGGTCGAACAGACTCCCTATCTGCTGGAACATCTCAGCACCCGCTGGCTGATCTCGGCCGTGATTACCTTTGGCGAACACGGCGCTACCGCGTCCGAGCAAGCCTTGGGGCGCGAAATGGGTATGATGTTTTCGATGATGAAACTGTATGAGTTTGAGCGTCTGCATTCCGGCAAGGCCCCGGATGAGGCCTTTGGCCTGCGCCGCGCAAACGCCGAATTGCCCTTGGGCATGACACCGTTTTCGCTGGCCACAGGCGGGCTTGATATCAACCTTTTGGCCCCCGTTTGGCAGCGCGCGATGGATGAACCTGTGATGGGCCCCCTCGCCTGCCGGCTGTTAGAGCAGTTGAACCAAGACCCCGGCGGGTTGTTTCGCAGGATCGGTGCAATGCGGGCAAAAAAACAGGCTCGGATTGCGAACCGTAAGGCGGATCCCGCCAAGCTATGAAGGCGTTTTTAGTCGCAACCGCCCAGAACCAAGGCCCCTACTTTCTGGAATGGGTCGCGCATCACCTGGAAATCGGCTTTACAGATATCGCGATTTATCAAAACGATAGCGATGATCTGACGCATGAAACCCTATCCGCGCTGCGCGATATCGGTGCCATCCAATACTTCTATAACCGCGCCCCCAAACCCATCCGCCGCCTGAATGCCTATGCCCGTGCGGCCAAACTTGCGGCCTATCGCAGCAGCGATTGGGCCTTGGCCTTGGATATGGATGAGTTTTTAGTGGTTAAGGCCGGTGGCGGCACCCTGCGCGATCTGCCTGCCGCCCTGCTCAATGCCGATTGCATAGCCATTCGGCGGCGCAATTTTGGCAATTCCGGCTATGAAACCATAACCGATCAACTTGTGACAGAACGGTTTTCGATGGCAGATCGGCCAGATGAAAACCGCGTTTCCAAAAGCCTGTTCCGCCCGGCCAAGTACGCACTGCCCGGCATCCATAGCCCCCAAGGCGCGCCACACGCGAGGCACACCGCCCCGAACGTCTGCGCGCAGATTAACCACTACGCAACCCGCGATGTGGCAGGTTTTCTGCTGAAATCGGTCCAGCACCCGACCAGCCCCGCAGTCGGCGCGCGGTATTGGGCCACACGCAACACGAACGTCGCTATTGATGATAGCACACGGCCGCATTTGGCACGGGTGGCAGCACGGATGGAGGCCCTGAACACCGCCTCAAACGGGCGGCTGATGGATCTGCGCGAGGCTGCGATTTTTGCCCATATGGCGCGCTATTATACCCTGCTGCAGGACGCACCGATGCGCCAATTACGCAGCTTTTGCAAAACCCACGCGGCTGCCGCAAAACCTGCCCCGAAACCTTCGGTCACAGAACCGAAACCGATTCTCTCGGCCCCCGAGGCCCATCGGCGCAAGAAACCCGCCCAAAACACGAGGGAAAACACAGGGGCAAAGGCCATAACTTGACCTAGCACTGAATTCGCGATAAATGCGGGCAGGCCCTAGGGCCAAGACGCCGGGGCGCCCGGAATTTTTGCGTCCCTTCTCATTATTGCGGTCCGATACCGCATGCACAGGACGCACATGACCAAATTTTCTGACCTCGCGCTGGATCCCCGCGTGCTTAAGGCTGTGGCCGAAGCTGGCTACGAGACCCCAACCCCAATTCAGGCGCAAGCCATTCCACATGCTCTGGAAGGCAAAGACGTTTTGGGCATTGCCCAAACCGGTACTGGCAAAACTGCCAGCTTTGTTTTGCCGATGATCACCCTGCTGAGCAAAGGCCGCGCCCGTGCGCGGATGCCACGGTCGCTGGTGCTGGCCCCAACGCGGGAACTGGCGGCACAGGTTGCAGAAAACTTTGAAACCTATGCCAAGCACACCAAACTGACCAAAGCGCTGCTGATCGGTGGCGTTGCCTTTGGTGAGCAAGACAAGCTGATCGACCGCGGCGTTGACGTGCTGATTGCCACACCGGGCCGCCTGCTTGACCATTTCGAGCGTGGAAAACTGCTGCTGCAAGGCGTGCAGATCATGGTGGTGGATGAGGCCGACCGGATGCTTGATATGGGCTTCATCCCCGATATCGAAAAAATCTTTAGCCTGACGCCGTTTACGCGCCAGACGTTCTTTTACTCGGCCACAATGGCGCCGGAAATTGAGCGTATCACCAACACCTTCCTATCGGCTGCCGTGAAGATTGAGGTTGCGCGTCAAAACTCGACGTCTGACACGATCACGCAAAAGCTGATTGAGGTCACGCCAAGCCGCAAAGACCGCACCTTTGCTGAAAAACGTGCGGTTTTGCGCGCGATCATTCGGGCCGAGGGCGAATCTTGCACCAACGCGATCATCTTTTGCAACCGCAAGATGGATGTCGATGTTGTTGCCAAGTCGCTGAAACAACACGGTTTTAACGCAAGCCCCATCCATGGCGATCTTGATCAATCGATGCGCACCCGCACGCTGGATGGATTCCGCGATGGCTCGGTGCATTTGTTGGTGGCCTCTGACGTGGCCGCACGCGGTTTGGACATTCCTGCCGTCAGCCACGTGTTTAACTTTGACGTGCCCAGCCATCCCGAAGACTACGTTCATCGCATCGGCCGCACGGGCCGCGCGGGCCGTGAGGGCAAGGCGTTCACGCTTTCGTCTCCATCGGATGCCAAATATCTGGCCGCGATTGAGACATTGGTCGGCAAACCTATTCCACGCGGAGAATTGCCCGAAGGGATAGAGGTAAAAGCCGAGCGCCCAGTCAAAGTGCCCACTGCCAAAGTCACCGAGGACGACGGTGCTGAAAAGCCAAAGCGCACACGCAGCAGCCGCAGCAGAACCCGTACTCCAAAGGCCGAAAAGGTAGAGGCCGCGCAAGAGTCGGTCGTTGCCGTTGAAAAACCCGTGGTGCCTGCTGTGGTTGAGGTACAGCCAGAGCAAGACACCCGCCGCGCCCCCCGCGAAGAGCGCAGCGATGATCACCGCAATGACAGCCGTCGCAACGACCGCAACACTGACAGTCGGGGCGACAACCGCAACGATAATCGGCGCGATGATCGCAATGACAATCGGCGGGGCAATGGAAATGACCGCGTTGTCGGCATGGGCGACCATGTACCAGACTTTATCCTGCGCAGTTTTCGCCTAGAAGATAACCTAAGCGATAACAGCTCGGATGACGTTGAAGACGAAAACGGCAGCGAAAATACCGACGAATAAGCATTTTTGGCGGGGCCATAGCCCTGCCTCTTTCGCTCTCAGACTAAAAAAGGCGCGCAGGGTTTCCCCTCCGCGCCTTTTTCCATGTGTAAAACACACTTCACCGTACTTAACCCGTCAGGGCCAAGTACGGTGCAATTTCGTTTTAGCCATCCGACAAACGGCTGACAACCACGGTCACTTCGGGCTTTTTACCGATCTCCTCCATGCAAATCTGACGGATCACGCGGCGGACAGCTTCGTCCAGTTTGTCATCGTCTTTCAGCACTTTTTTGCCCGCTTTATCAACGAATTCGGTCAAATCGGCTTCCAACGTATCGGCCAAAACAGCCCCCGTGCGGCCCTTTTCTGGCAGGCCTTTCACCTCAACCCACGCATCGCCAAGCGGCTCGTCTGACTCGTCCAACAGCAACGTCACCATCACATGGCCGTTCAACGCCATACGAATGCGGTCACGCACCACGCCATCCCGAGAGCCGATCATAACCGACCCATCAAGATAGGTCCGGCCAGCCTCAATATACTCGGCCACCTCCGGCGCATCATTGGTCAGATCGATCATCATGCCATTGGTCACCACATCGGACATGCGGCCCGCAGCCATCGCAATGCGGGCATGTTCGCGCAGGTGGCGGTGCTCGCCATGCATCGGAATCACGATTGACGGGTTTAACACGCGGTGCACCGTTTCCAGATCAGGGCGGTTGGCGTGGCCAGAAACGTGGTAAAGCCCACCGCTATCATCCACGATATTCACGCCCATTTCGGAAAACGCGTTCATCACCGCGATCACGCCGCGTTCATTGCCCGGAATGGTTTTAGACGAGAACAGGAATGTATCGCCCTCTTTCATTTCCAACCCAAGGTATTTCCCGCGCGACAGCTGCGCCGAGGCAGCACGGCGTTCGCCTTGCGACCCCGTCACGATCAGCATCAGATTTCCGCGCGGCACATCGAGCGCCTCTTCGGGGCTAACCGTACGCGGCAAATCCTTTAGCACACCAGCAGATTCGGCAGCAGAAACCATCCGCCGCATCGAACGGCCAAGGAAACACACCGTCCGGTCAGCCGCCACAGCGGCATCCGCCAAGGTTTTCAACCGCGCCACGTTTGACGCAAAGGTGGTGGCTACAACCATGCCACGCTGCGCTTTGATCAAATCACGGATCGGGTCACGCAGGGTCGTTTCCGACCGGCCCGGATGCAAAGAAAACACGTTGGTACTGTCACACATCAACGCCTTTACTGGCCGCTCACGCGCGATAGCCTGGAACATATTCGGATCCCACGCTTCGCCAACCAGCGGATGTTCGTCCAGCTTGAAATCGCCGGAATGCACAATGCGCCCTGCCTCACAGTCAATCACAAGCCCCGAACTTTCAGGGATGGAGTGTGCAACAGGCACAAATTGCACATCAAACGGGCCAGCTTTTACCACATCAGGACGCGGCTCGACCACGGTGATCGCGTCTTTGGGGTGGCCGTGTTCATCAAACTTTAACCGTCCGATGGTAGCCGTAAATTTACGGGCATAAACAGGGCATTTGAACTTGCCCCAAAAATGCGCGACCGCGCCGATATGGTCTTCATGGGCATGGGTGATAAAGATAGCCTCAAGACGGTCTTTGCGTTCTTCCAGCCACGTCATATCTGGCATGATCAAATCGACGCCGGGCGTCGTATCCATATCGGGAAAGGCAACGCCCAGATCAACGAGGATCAGGCGTTCCTTGTCCTCGGGGCCATAGCCATAGACATAAGCATTCATCCCAATCTCGCCCGCTCCGCCGAGGGGAAGATAGATTAAACGGTTCGCTTTCATGCGGTTTCCTTATTCAGTTCGTTAATAAGGACAAGGCCATGCATGGTCAAATCATCCTCGATTGCGTCAAAAATTTCCGTTCCCTGCTGGAACAACGGGGCAAGCCCCCCGGTGGCAATAACCTTCATCGGGCGCGGATGCTCCAGACGGATCTGTTTGCAAATGCCCTCAACTAGGCCGATATAGCCCCAATACACGCCTGACTGCATACAGGCCACCGTATTCTTTCCGATCGCGGTGGCGGGGTGACTTACATCAACATGAGGCAAGGCCGCTGCAGCCATCGACAGCGCCTGAAGGCTAAGGTTAACGCCCGGCGCAATGACGCCACCAATATACCCACCGTCTTGGTCTACGACATCAAAGGTCGTGGCGGTGCCGAAATCGACCACAATCAAATCGCCGCCATGCCGATCAAATCCTGAAACCGTATTGACCAGACGGTCAGGGCCAACTGTCGTGCCCACGTCAACCCTAGGCGCCACCGGCAGCCTGCAATCGGCCTTGCCCACCACCAAAGGGCGGCAATTGAAATACCTGTCCGTCAGCACCCGCAGGTTAAACACCACGCGCGGCACGGTGGAGGAAATGATCGCCTCGGTAATCTCGGCCTCGACCTTGTTCAGCGTCATCAACGTGGTCAGCAGCACATAATACTCGTCCGCCGTCCGCTTATGATCGGTCGAACAGCGCCACGTCGCGATAAATTGGGTGCCGTTCCAGATTGAAAAGACGGTGTTGGTATTGCCGCAGTCGATGGCCAAAAGCATCTGGCTTACCCTTCGCTTAAAAGAAAATTTCGGCCGCCGGAATGGCGCGGCGGGCGTGTGACGTTTTGAGGATCAACGCACCACTGGCGTCGATGGTTTCAAAAACACCGTTCTCGGATTGGGTGCCCGTGCGGGCCGTGATAGTCTCGCCCAAGCGGGCGGCATGGGCCAGCCATTCCGTGCGCAATGGCGCAAAGCCCTGCTGCACGAACAGCGTTTCCCAACGGTCATAGGCGCAGGCCAAGGCGGTCAGGAAATTTTCAGGGCTGATACGCAGACCGGTTTCAGCCAAAAGGCTAACCGGCGGTACGGCGCCCGGCTCTACTTGGTCTGCGCTCGGTGCGCCGATCAGGTTAACACCGATGCCAATCGACAGCTGGCTGATGCCTTGGCCAACCCCACTGCTTTCCAGCAAAATCCCCGCCAGTTTGCCGCCATTTAACAGCACATCATTCGGCCATTTCAGCGCAAAACCGGTGCTAAGACCTGTCACTGCGGCACAAGCCTCGCGCAGCGCCAGTGCGGCAGCAAAAGACCGCAGCGCGACTTGCTCGGCCGGTTCAGACGGTTGCAAAGCCAATGTTGCGTAGAAATTACCACGAGGGCTGTTCCAGGGGCGACCCCTACGGCCACGCCCGCCGGTTTGTTCCGCCGCCATAATCCACGTCGGCTGAACCGGCGCAAGTTTGGTTGCATAGGCGTTGGTGCTGTCAACGCTATCAAGCAAAATTCGGGCCACACCTTGCGGCCAGCCCGAAGGAAGCAGATCAGCGGACAAGCGTTTCCGCCGCCATTTGGGCCACAGCCTCAACCCCAAAGAGGTTGACGATGCCGAACACCATGATCAACGCCGACCCCATCAGGGCCACCCATTGCACAGTGCCCATCCGCGCATCGATCCCTTCGCCTTCTTTGCCGAAATACATATAGAACACGACGCGGAGGTAATAAAACGCACCGATCACCGAGGCCACGGCCCCTGCAACAGCGAGCCAAGTCATTCCAGCATTCACCGCGGCTTGCAGAACGTAGAACTTACCAAAGAAGCCCAACATCGGCGGCACACCTGCAAGGCTGAACAACAGCACCAGCATGGCCAAAGCCTGCAACGGCGCCTTTTTCGACAGCATATTCAGGCTGTCAATCGAGGTGATTGCATGTCCGTCTTTTTCCATCGACAGGATAAACGCGAAGGTGCCAATGTTCATGCTTACGTAAATCGCCATGTAAATCAGCATCGCCTCAACGCCCATTACAGTGCCTGAGGCTAGGCCGATCAACGCAAAACCCATATGGGCGATCGAAGAATAGGCCATAAGCCGCTTGATATCGCGCTGCCCAATCGCTGCAATAGCACCGACAAACATCGACATCACAGACAGCAGTGCAATCACTTGCCCCCACTGCCCCGGAATTGCGCCAAACGCATCATACATAAGCCGCGCCAACAGAGCCATTGCAGCCACTTTGGGTGCAGTCGCTAAAAACGCAGTGACCGGTGTCGGCGAGCCCTCATAGACATCAGGCGTCCACATGTGGAACGGCACTGCAGAAACCTTAAACGCCAAGCCGGTGATCAGGAACACAAGGCCAAACAGCAGACCTAACGGAATATCGCCATGGCCAAGCGTGGACATGATGCCAGCAAAATCGGTCGTGCCAGCATAGCCATAGGTCAGCGACGCACCATAGAGCAAAATCCCCGAGGAGAGCGAGCCGAGCACAAAATACTTCAACCCAGCCTCAGCCGATTTCACGTTATCACGCCGGAAACTGGCCACGACATACAGCGCCAAGGATTGCAGCTCTAACCCCATGTACAACGCAATCAGATCTCCGGCCGAGACCATGAACATCATGCCCAAAACCGAAAGAGCGACCAAAATCGGATACTCAAATCGCATCAAACCACGACGGGTCATAAAGTCGTGGCTAATAATCAGCACCGCAGCCGCCGAGAGCAAAATCGTCACCTTGGCAAAGCGCGCAAAGGGGTCATCGTTGAACATTCCGTCAAACGCAGTGCGCTCACCCGAAATGCCGACGCCGATCCAGAACGCAAGGAAAATAAACAGCCCCGCCATCGCCCAGTTCAAGCTACCTGCTAGCTTGTCTTTGCCGGTGTAGACCACGCCCAAAAGCGCGCCCATAGCACATAGCGCCAAGGTGATTTCCGGAAGGACCGTTGAAAAATCTGTCGGGTTCATCTGTCGTCCCTCAATGCTTTGCCACAGGCACATCACCCACTGCGGGGATGGCGGCATGGTAATCAGTCACAAGCGCGCTTACCGAAGGGCCGATAATATCGGTCACAAGGCTCGGATACACGCCCAAAAGCAGCGTCATGGCCACCAGCGGCGCAAAGATTGCGCGCTCGCGGGTGGTCATATCAGTAATGGATTTGAGGCTTTCCTTAATCAGATCGCCAAACACCACGCGGCGGTAGAGCCACAAGCCGTAAGAGGCCGAAAGGATCACACCCGACGTGGCCACCGCAGCAACCCATGTGTTTACTTGAAAAATCCCCACCAACGTCAGGAATTCGCCCACGAAACCCGAGGTACCCGGCAGGCCCACGTTCGCCATCGTAAAGAACATAAAGATCAGCGCATAAGATGGCATCCGGTTTACCAAGCCGCCATAGGCGCTGATATCGCGGGTGTGCATCCGGTCATAAATCACGCCAACGCACAGGAACAGCGCGCCCGAGATAAAGCCGTGGCTGATCATCTGGAAAATAGCCCCGTCCACACCTTGTTGATTGGCCGAGAAAATACCCATCGTCACATAGCCCATGTGGGCAACCGACGAATAGGCGATCAGCTTTTTCATATCTTCTTGCGCGAGTGCCACCAACGAGGTGTAGACAATCGCAATAGCCGACATCCACAGCACAATCGGGCTAAGCAGATCCGCGCCGATTGGGAACATCGGCAGGCTGAACCGCAGGAAGCCGTAACCGCCCATTTTCAGCAAAATCGCCGCCAGCACAACCGAACCAGCCGTCGGGGCCTGAACGTGCGCATCTGGCAACCAAGTGTGTACTGGCCACATCGGCATCTTCACCGCAAAGCTGGCAAAAAACGCAAGGAACAGAAGGGTTTGCATGCCGCCAACAATGTGAAAACCCGCGATATTCAACGTGTCCGAGGCAAAATTATGGACCAGCAAAGTTGGGATATCAGTGCTGCCCGCATCAACATACATCGCGATCATCGCAACCAGCATCAGCACCGAGCCAAGGAAGGTGTAGAGGAAGAACTTGAACGCCGCGTAAACACGCGCCTGACCGCCCCAGATCCCGATAATCAGGAACATCGGGATCAAACCTGCTTCGAAGAACAGGTAGAACAGCACCAAATCGAGCGCGCAGAATACGCCAAGCATCAGCGTTTCCAGCAGCAGGAACGCGATCATATATTCCTTGACCCGCGTTTCAACCGACCAGCAGGCAGCGATGGTGATCGGCATCAAGAAGGTCGTCAGCATCACGAACAACACCGAAATACCATCGACGCCCATCTTATACTTCAGGCCAAGGATCCAGCTGTATTCCTCAACAAACTGAAAGCCGGTGTCGGCAGAGTTAAACCCTGCCAGCACAAACAGCGACACGATGAACGTGGTGCCCGTGGCCACCAGTGCCACCCATTTCGCATTGGTATTTGCCGCGGCATCGTTACCGCGCAAAAACAGCGCCAGAATACCCGCAGCAACCGCCGGAATAAACGTGATGATGGAAAGAAGATTATCCATTAGTGCGCGCCCCCCGAGAGCGTCATCCAGGTGACAAGGGCGACGATGCCCAACACCATGGCGAATGCGTAGTGAAAGATATAACCGGATTGGGCGCGCCCAGCGAGACGGGTCAGCATCGGAATAAAGCCCATGGCGATCCCGTTGATTGTGCCATCAATGACCTTGCCATCGCCTTTTTTCCACAGGAAAGCACCAAGCCACTTGGCAGGACGCACAAAGATAACGTCGTACAGCTCGTCGAAATACCACTTGTTTAACAAGAACAGGTACAAAGGCCGCTGCTGCTTGGCCAGTTTACCCGGCAAGTCTGGGCTGCGAATGTAAAACTTCCACGCCAAGGCAAAGCCCAAGAGCATCGCGATAAACGGCGACACTTTGGCCCAAACCGGCGAATCATGTGCCTCATGGATCGTGTGGTTGTCGGGGCCAAAGAAGATTGCCCCTTTTGGCGCCGCATGGACCATTTCACCATGTGCCGCAACTTGACCAAGTGCCTCTGGGGCTGGCGCTGCAGCATGGTTGGTCGTGGCCGCGTCGGCGCCTGCCCCCCCGGCTGTGGGTACGGCGTGGCCTTCGCCTGCGGCCTCATGCTGCGCGGTTTCCATGCCAAACCAGCTGTGCACCTTATCCAGATCGCCAAAGAACGAGTTGTACCAAATCATCCCCGAGAACGTGGCCCCAAGCGCCAAAACGCCAAGCGGTATCAGCATAACTTTCGGGCTTTCATGCGCGTGGTCATGTGCATGATGGTCGCCGCGTGGCTTGCCGTAAAAGGTCATAAACATTAGGCGCCAGCTGTAGAAACTGGTCATGAATGCTGCAATCACCAACATCCAGAACGCATAGCTTGACCCTACATAAGCGCTTTCAATCACAGCGTCTTTCGACACGAAACCGGCAAAGCCAAACCAACCTGTCAGCGGAATACCGACACCGGTGATCGCTAATGTGCCAATCATCATTGCGCCAAAGGTCAGCGGGATTTTCTTACGCAAACCACCATAGTTCCGCATGTCTTGTTCATGGTGCATCGCGTGGATAACCGAGCCCGCGCCAAGGAACAGCATCGCCTTAAAGAAAGCGTGTGTGAACAGGTGGAACATTGCCACCGGATAGGCGCCAACACCTGCGGCCACAAACATATAGCCAAGCTGCGACATCGTCGAATAGGCGATCACACGCTTAATATCGTTTTGCACAAGGCCGATCGTCGCTGCCACAAAGGCAGTCGTCGCCCCTAAGACAGTGATAAAGGCCAAAGCTTGCGGTGCATATTCAAAGATCGGCGACATACGGCAAACCAAGAAGACACCGGCCGTAACCATGGTCGCGGCGTGGATCAGGGCCGAAACAGGCGTCGGGCCTTCCATCGCGTCAGGCAACCACGTGTGCAAGAACAGCTGCGCCGATTTCCCCATCGCGCCGATGAACAGAAGCACGCCAATCAGGTTGGCAGCATTCCAATCCGTCCATAGAAAATGCAGGTTGGTCTCGGCCAACATCGGGCCTGCCGCAAACACATCATCCATACGGATGCTGTCGGTCAGGAAGAACAGCGCGAAAATCCCCAGCGCAAAGCCAAAGTCACCCACGCGGTTAACCACAAACGCTTTGATCGCGGCGGCGTTGGCAGAAGGCTTGCGATAGTAAAAGCCGATCAAAAGGTAAGACGCGACGCCCACACCTTCCCAGCCGAAGAACATCTGCACAAGGTTATCGGCCGTCACCAGCATCAACATCGCAAAGGTAAAGAAGGACAGATACGCAAAAAACCGCGCCTTGTAATGCTCATGGTGGGTCCAGTTATCATCATGCGCCATGTAGCCAAAGCTATACAGATGCACGAGCGCCGATACCGTATTGATAACAACCAACATAATCGCAGTAAGGCGATCCATGCGGATGCCCCAGTCGGTGCTCAGCGAACCGGACTCAATCCAGCGCAGCACAGTGATGTGCTCGACCGCATCAATATGCCCGAGGAAGATGATCCACGACAAAAATGCCGCCAGAAACACAAGGCTCGTGGTGATAACCTGGCCTGCAAACTCACCAATCCAGCGCCAGCCAAAGCCGCAGATCAGGGCGCCAATAAGCGGCGCAAAAAGGATGATCGTTGCCATAAGCTTAGCCTTTCATCACGTTGACGTCTTCGACGTCGATGGTGCCACGGGTCCGGAAGAAGGTGACAAGAATTGCAAGGCCAATGGAGGCCTCAGCCGCGGCAACCGTCAAGACAAACATGGTAAAGATCTGCCCAACCAAATCACCGTGAAACGATGAAAAGGCAACGAGGTTGATGTTAACCGAAAGCAGCATCAACTCAATCGACATCAAAATAACGATCACGTTCTTCCGGTTCAGGAAGATGCCAAAGATCCCAACGACAAAAAGCGCCGCTGCAACTGCCAAGTAATGCTCTAATCCAACCATTTTCGTCCCTCCGGGTCATTGCCCGATTTTCTGTTCGTCGTCTTGGCCACCGGCCGGCGATCTGCTTAGGGCTTACGCCCTTACAGCCCCTGCCCCGGCTTTACATCTTTCAATTCCATCGCTTGCGCAGGGTCGCGCCACATCTGGTGCAACACGTTCTGACGCTTAACATCCTTACGGTGGCGTATGGTCAAAACGATAGCGCCGATCATCGCGACCAGCAAAATCATGCCAGAAAGCTGGAACAACATCAGATACTTATCATAGATCAGCAGGCCAATCGCGCGGGTGTTTTCCACCTGTGCCATATCCGGTGTGATCGCGCGACGAAGGCCCATCGCGCCATCGGCCGAGACCCATGCACCGACGCCAATGCCAAGCTGCATCAACAAAACAACCCCGATAAGCAAAGCGATCGGCATATACTTGGCCATCTCTCCTTTCAGCTCAGCGAAATCAACATCCAACATCATCACAACAAACAAGAACAACACCGCGACCGCGCCAACATAAACAATGATCAGCAACATCGCGACAAATTCTGCGCCCAACAGTACAAACAGCCCCGCCGCCGACAAAAAGGCAAGGATCAGCCACAAAACCGAATGCACAGGGTTGCGCGACACGGTTACCAAAACCCCGGCCGTCAAAGCCGTCAGGGCAAAGGCGTAAAACGCCAGATCGACAACGGTCATTCTTTTGTCTCCTCATCTTCGGCAAAGACAGATTGCGCAATTTCCAGCGCCTTATGCATAGCAGGCAAGCCCCCGAACATGCTCATTTGCCATATCACCTCGGCGATATGGCGCTTGGTCGCCCCAGCAGTCATGGCTTGGCGCACGGTCAACCGTAGCTGCGGCTCGGCCTGCGCGCCCAAAACAGTTAGCGCGGCAATGGTCACCAAAAGGCGGGTGCGCGCATCAAGCCCTTCAGGGTTAAAGGTTTTGCCAAACCACAATTCCAGCATATCAGGCGACATGGCCGGAAACAGCTTTTCAAAGCCCTTCACATCCATGCCTTGCATGGCAGGCGCAAACGCCTTGGCCATGTCCTGCCCCTGCGCCATCATCGCCGCAAACATTTTTGTAAGGTCATCATTCATCTGTAGGGCGCATCCATTTCAAGGTTGCGGGCAATTTCGGCCTCCCAGCGGTCGCCGTTATCCAGTAGCTTTTCTTTGTTGTAGAACAGCTCTTCGCGGGTCTCGGTGGCAAATTCGAAATTCGGGCCTTCGACGATTGCATCCACGGGGCACGCTTCTTGGCAGAACCCGCAATAGATACATTTCGTCATATCAATGTCATAGCGCGTGGTACGACGTGAGCCATCATCGCGCGGCTCGGCATCGATCGTGATCGCCTGCGCAGGACAAACCGCCTCACACAGCTTACATGCAATGCAGCGTTCCTCGCCATTGGCATAGCGGCGCAGCGCGTGCTCACCCCGGAAACGAGGCGACAGCGGGCCCTTTTCATGCGGATAGTTCAGCGTGGCTTTCGGCGCAAAGAAATACTTGAACCCCAAACCAAAGCCTTTGATGAAATCAAACAGCAGGAAGTATTTCGTGGCACGGGTCCAATCAACAGGACGTTTGGCGAGTGTGCGGGTCTCAACCATGATCAGCCTCCAATCGCCCAGCGAGCCCAAAAGCCGCCGAGAACTTCAAACTTTGCCAAGAACGCAACCAGTACGACCCACCCCAACGACAACGGCAGGAACACTTTCCAACCAATGCGCATCAGCTGATCATAGCGGTAGCGCGGCACAATTGCCTTCACCATCGCGAACATGATGAAGAAGAACGCCATTTTGCCAACCATCCACAGCACGCCATCGGGCAGGCCGGGAATTGGCGACAGCCAACCGCCAAAGAACAGCAGGGAAATCAGCGCACACATCAAGAAGATCGCGATATATTCGCCCGCCATAAACAACAGATACGGGGTCGAGGAATATTCCACCATAAAGCCAGCCACAAGTTCTGATTCCGCCTCGGGCAGATCGAAGGGTGGGCGGTTGGTTTCAGCCAAGGCGCTGATAAAGAACAAAAACACCATTGGGAAGTGCGGCAGCCAGTACCAGTTCAGCAAACCGTAGTTGCCATCCTGAGCCGCAACGATCGCCCCGAAATTCATCGAGCCGGTCGAGATGATGATGCCGATAATGATCAGCCCCAACGACACCTCATAGGAAATCATCTGTGCAGCCGAGCGTAGAGAGCCAAGAAACGGGTATTTCGAGTTCGAGGCCCAGCCCCCCATGATCACGCCATATACCTCAAGCGAGGACACCGCGAAAACGAACAGGATTGCCACGTTGATGTCTGACAATACCCAGCCTTCGTTGAACGGGATAACCGCCCAAGCCAGAACAGCCAGAACAAATGACAACATCGGCGCCAAGAAAAACACCGCGCGGTCAGCCCCTGCGGGTACCACAATTTCCTTAACAACATATTTCAGCGCATCGGCAACCGATTGCAGCAGGCCCCAAGCGCCCACCACGTTCGGCCCGCGCCGCATTTGCACAGCGGCCCAAACTTTGCGGTCGCCATACACCAGAAACAGCAGTGAAATCATCACAAAAGCGATGACCAAAAGGCATTGCGCTAAGATCAGCAATGTCATTCCCAAGCCGGTTTGTAGAAATTGATCCATGGCGCCCTTACCCTTCGGCCTTATTCGTCAGTGTCATCGTCATATCGTCGGTATCCCTTGTGCGCCGCAATCGCGAACCGTCACTTCGGCATCAATCGTTGCCGACCCACGGGGCAGCGCCGCTGAGATGGTGTAAACCGCATCGCCGCGCCAATTACCACCCGTTTGTGCGACAGAAGTGCGCACATGGCGCGCAAATCCAAAGCCACGGATCAATGCATATTGCGCCGCGGCACAACGCGCATAGGCATCAACGTAGGTTCTGTCCCGCGCGCCCGTCATGGCCACGTGAAAATTCACCAAATCCCCATCCAAAAGCACGGTTTGTATCCCGCCATAGCTTGGCTTGAACGCCCCCTGCCCCGCAGTATCGCCAACACACCCGGACAGCCCGGCCAAGGCCAGCGCTGAGAGGGTGATGTGGGCGATACGTGTCATGTTTTACTCAGCCGCCATTGGTTTAGCCGCCCGCGCTTTGGCCTGCGCCGAAAGCTCGCCCATCAAGCTGGACGACCGTGCAATCGGGTTGGTCAAATAGAAGTCGCGCACCGCATTGCGGAAATCGGCTTGGCCCGGATCGCGCAGCGGGATACGCACCCACGCATTTTCCGCAACCTCATCAATCGCGCCCAAATGTGGTGCCGCGGCGACAACCGCTTTGCGCAGTGCAGCCAAGCTATCCCACGGCAAAGCGGCGCCAAGCTCACCCGACAAAGCGCGCAAAACGGCCCAGTTTTCTTTGGCCTCACCCGGCGCAAACCCCGCGCGGGCCGCCAATTGAGGACGGCCTTCGGTGTTCACAAACAGGCCCGATTCCTCGGTATAGGCAGCGCCCGGCAAGATAATATCGGCACGGTGCGCGCCACGATCACCGTGGCTGCCTTGGTAGATCACAAAGGCACCTGCCGCGATTTCCACCTCATCCGCGCCAAGATTATAGATCACCTCGGCCCCATCAAGCGCATCGGTCAGGCCGTTCTCGCTGACAGCCCCAACGTCCATCGCGCCAACGCGCGATGCTGCGGTGTGCAACACCAGCAGCTTGGAATCGCTCTCCTCGGCCATTTTCATCGCTTGCGACAAAACGGCCTCGCCATCCGCCTCATTCAAGGCGCCTTGGCCGATGATGATAAGCGAAGGATTGGCCTTAATCTCATCCGAACATTTGGTATTGGCCAGTTTGACCAATGCCGCACGGTCAGTCCCTTTGTGGGCATAATCATATGTTAGATCAACGGGTTGGCCAAGAACATCAATGTTGCAACCCGTTGTCCAAGCTTTGCGAATCCGCGCGTTCAGCACAGGCGCTTCTGTGCGAGGGTTGGTACCGATCAGCAAAATATATTTGGCCGCGTCAATATCTTCGATAGCCGCATTGCCAACATAGCCAGAACGGTTTCCGGCAGGCAGTTTTGCCTTATCGGTGCGGCATTCAACCTTGCCGCCCATGCCTTCGACCAAAGTTTTTAGGCTGAACACAGCCTCAACTGGGGCCAAATCGCCGACCAAACCAACAACCTTTTTGCCCTTCATCGCTGCTGCGGCGGCTTGCAGCGCCTCGCCCCAACCTGCCCTACGCAGTTTGCCGTTTTCACGGATATACGGCGTATCAAGACGTTGGCGGCGCAGACCATCCCAGACGAAACGGGTTTTATCGGAAATCCATTCCTCATTCACACCGTCATGGTTGCGCGGCAGAATCCGCATGACTTCGCGGCCTTTGGTATCGACGCGGATGTTGGAACCCAAAGCGTCCATCACATCAATCGTCTCGGTCTTCGTAAGCTCCCAAGGGCGTGCGGTAAAGGCATAGGGTTTGGACGTCAACGCACCAACGGGGCACAAATCAATGATGTTGCCTTGCAGGTTGCTATCAAGCGTTGCGCCCAAATAAGTAGTGATTTCAGCATCTTCGCCACGGCCCGTCTGGCCCATGGTCAAAATGCCCGCGACTTCGGACGTAAAGCGCACACAGCGGGTACAAGAAATGCAGCGGGTCATGGTGGTGGCCACCAGCGGCCCCAAATCCAAATCCTCGGACGCACGCTTCGGTTCACGAAAACGGCTGAAATCGACCCCGTAAGCCATGGCTTGGTCTTGCAAATCGCACTCGCCGCCTTGGTCGCAAATCGGGCAATCCAGCGGGTGGTTGATCAGCAAAAACTCCATCACGCCTTCGCGCGCCTTTTTCACCATAGGTGAGTTGGTTTTCACCACAGGCGGTTGGCCCTCTGGGCCCGGGCGCAAATCTTTGACCTGCATGGCGCAAGAGGCGGCAGGTTTAGGCGGGCCGCCCACTACCTCAACCAGACACATGCGGCAGTTGCCCGCGATGGTCAGCCGCTCGTGGTAGCAAAAACGCGGAATTTCGATACCGGCTACTTCGGCGGCTTGGATCAGCGTCATCGCGCCTTCCACCTCAACCTCAATGCCGTCAATAATGATCTTCTTCAGGTTGGACATGCCACTACTCCGCCGCAACTTCCGCACATCCGTGGGTTTCCCACGCCTGTGCCTCTTTCAAATAGGACCAGCCAAAGGCCGCATCGCTATCGCCATGTTCTTGTTTATACGCCAGTTTTTTTAACGCTTCGTCAAGTGATGGGCGGTGCCCCGCAGGCACCCACCACATCACAAAATGCATCTTTCCGAGAACCTCGAACCAATCGGCACGCTGGTCGTAAAACTGCTTATGCACAGTTTTCCAAACAAATGTCTCAAGGCTTGCCGCGTCTTCCCAAACCGTCAGGTTTGACACGAACTGCGGATCGCCGCCAATCTTGGCCTCGGTGTTCCCCATCCCCGGTTCGCCCGAGCCTTCCATCATCCAGACAAAGCCCGGCATGCGTTTGCCCAAGCTGTTGACTTGATCCAGCCCGGCCATGAAATCGGCGACACGCGGGTCATCGGTGGGGGCCAACAAACGCCCTACATTCAACTCAGCAAGCTGCATCGTCATACGCAGCCCTCCACGATCAACCAAGTATCGCCCTGAAACCGGTCACGGCTGGTCCCTTTGGCGCGGCTTACGCAAAAGCGGTCCGCTGCGCGACGTGCTTCGGCACCTTCCCAGTTTTCAAAGGGCCGTCCGATGCGGGCAACCTCAATCGCCCCGGTCGGCCGCTTGGCCACGTTATAGCTTACCCCATCCAACACAACAGGCCCGCGCGCCACAGGGGCAGGCGCGGAGACGCAGGCCGAAAGGGCCAACGCACCAAGTGTTAAAGGGTAAGCAGGGTGAATCATTCGGCAGCCATAGCCCCCATACGCCCGGTTTTTTGCGCTTTGATCCGGTCTTCAATTTCCTCACGGAAGTGCCGTACCAAGCCTTGGATCGGCCATGCAGCAGCATCGCCAAGCGCGCAAATCGTGTGGCCTTCAACCTGTTTGGTCACCGACAAGAGCATGTCAATTTCTTCGACCTCGGCCTCGCCACGGACCAAACGGTCCATCACGCGCATCATCCAGCCTGTGCCTTCACGGCAAGGGGTACACTGGCCACAGGACTCGTGCTTGTAAAATTTAGACAGGCGCCAGATCGCTTTGATCACATCAGTAGACTGATCCATCACGATCACAGCCGCCGTACCCAGCCCCGAACGCTGCTCACGCAGCCAGTCAAAATCCATGATCGCATCTTCACATTGCGCCGCGTTCAGCATTGGCACCGAAGACCCGCCGGGAATAACCGCCTTGATGTTTTTCCAGCCGCCACGCACGCCGCCACAGTGACGGTCGAGCAATTCGCGCAGCGGAATAGACATCGCCTCTTCAACCACACAAGGGTTAACAACATGGCCCGAAATGCCAAACAGCTTGGTGCCTGCATTGTTAGGGCGGCCAAAACCGGCAAACCAATCGGCCCCACGGCGCAAAATGGTCGGCACAACGGCAATCGATTCCACGTTGTTCACTGTCGTTGGGCAACCATACAGGCCAGCGCCCGCAGGGAATGGCGGCTTCATCCGCGGCATCCCCTTCTTGCCTTCGAGGCTTTCCAGCAAGGCTGTTTCTTCGCCGCAAATATAGGCGCCTGCCCCGTGATGCACATAACAATCAAAGTCAAAACCAGACCCAGAGGCGTTTTTACCAATCAGGCCAGCATCATAGCATTCATCAATCGCGGCCTGAAGCGCCTCTTTTTCGCGGATATATTCGCCGCGAATATAGATGTAGCAGGCGTTCGCCCCCATCGCAAAAGACGCAATCAACGCACCTTCAATAAGCGTATGTGGATCATGGCGCATGATCTCGCGGTCTTTGCAGGTGCCCGGTTCGGATTCGTCTGCGTTAATCACCAGATAAGACGGGCGACCATCCGATTCCTTCGGCATGAACGACCATTTCAGACCGGTTGGAAAGCCCGCGCCACCACGACCGCGCAAACCAGACGCCTTGATCTGATCGACCAACCAGCCGCGGCCATTGGCGATAAACCCTGCCGTGCCGTTCCAATGCCCACGCTTTTTGGCGCCAGCAAGGGTGCGGTCATGCATCCCGTAAAGATTGGTAAAGATCCGATCTTGATCTTTCAGCATGTCATGCCCTCAATTTTTCTCGGACGCGGCTTTTTGCCGACGCCAAATTCTATACGTTACAACCATCGTCCAAAGGAAAGCGGCAAACGCCAGCATATCAAACAAGAAAACAAACCGCGTTTCCCAGCCGTAATGCCCGCCCAGCCACTGCGCGCCCAACCACAGGGCCATTGTGCCAACCAGCACAACCGCCACCAAACGTGCATCCCGCGCATTCTGGATTTCTGTTTTGTTGGGCGTCGTTTTCACCTTTAGTATACCCCGCCTTTATCAACGCGTTTGGAAAACTCTGTCGTACCACCCGCCGCCAAAACCTTGGCCTGCTCAACCCAGTTATCGCGGGTCACGCGGCCTTTAAAGCCCTCAAGGTTTTCATCAACCCAAGCAACTTCGGCTGCCGTCCAGTTCGCGATCTGGTCAAAATGGTAAAAGCCAAGGCTGTTGCAAAGGACTTCGAGTTTTGGGCCAATGCCTTTGATTTGCTTCAGATCATCGGCTTTGCCGTCCCGCGCGGAGGCTAAGCTTTCTGGCTTAGTGCTGACAGCCTCGTCCGCAACAGCGGGTTTGGCAGCCGAGGTTGCCTGCGCTTCTTGCACCGTTGCACCGGTCGCATCTGCAGGCACAGCTTTCGCAGGTTTTGGCTCGGTTTGAGCCTCTGCCTTGACCGCTTTTGCAGGTTTGCTGCCCGATTTACCCAACCAAGGGGTCAAAAGCGGCACCTCGGTACCGTCAATGCGCTTAACCGTTTCGCCAATATCCACGGCCTCTTGCACACTGGCATTATAACGTTTGCGGTCTTCCCCATACTCTTTCAAGCTGGTCAAACCACCCAAAGGCTCGGACGCATAACGCCCGTTTTGCGGGCCGGGTACCGGCACTTCGCCCTTGGAAAACCGTGCAATCAAGTCGCGAAGGCTGTCGGGCGTCAGGTCTTCGTAATAGTCTTTACCAATCTGGGCCATCGGTGCGTTGGTGCAGGCCCCAAGGCACTCGACCTCTTCCCAAGAAAACTTGCCATCTGCCGACAACGTATGCGGCTTGTCATTGATCAGCTCTTTGCAGACCGCAACCAAATCTTCGGCGCCGCAGATCATGCAGGACGTGGTGCCGCAAATTTGGATATTTGCAATAGACCCAACAGGTTGCAGCTGGAACATAAAGTAGAATGTCGCCACTTCCAGCGCACGAATATAGGCCATGCCCAGCATGTCGGCGATATGCTCAATCGCGGGGCGGGTTAGCCAGCCCTCTTGCTCCTGTGCACGCCACAACAGCGGAATAATCGCGCTCGCCTGCCGCCCTTCGGGGTATTTCGTGATCTGCCCCTGCGCCCATGCCAAATTGGCAGGCGTAAAGGCGAAAGTAGCAGGCTGTTCTTTGTGCAAGCGACGCAGCATCATGCGGCTCCGTTGGTTTTCAGCGCGGCAACGAATACAGCAGACGCACCAAGCGCCGCCACACCACTGCTGAGGTGTTTCATATAAGATTTGCCCGAGCGGGCATAGATAGCGGCATCGGCAAGCGCCGCATCCGGATCACGCAGGCACATGGCCGCGATGCCGCCCGTTACGGCGACCCCGACCCAAGCCTTACCGGTTGCTGCGTTTGCCCAATCCATCAGCGGTCAATCTCTCCAAATACCACGTCCATCGTGCCGATGATCGCGGCCACATCGGCCAGCTGGTGACCTTTGCAAATGTAATCCATGGCTTGCAGGTGCAGAAACCCCGGCGCACGGATCTTGGCGCGGTAAGGTCTGTTGCTGCCATCCGCGACCAGATAGACGCCAAACTCACCCTTCGGTGCCTCAACAGCTGCGTAAATCTCACCCGCAGGAACGTGGAAGCCCTCGGTATACAGCTTAAAGTGGTGGATCAGCGCTTCCATCGAGGTTTTCATCTCACCGCGTTTGGGCGGCGTGATCTTGCCACGAGCCAAAATATCGCCGGGCTCTTTGCGCAGTTTGGCCAGCGCTTGACGGATGATCGAGGTGCTTTCACGCATTTCCTGCATCCGGCACAGATAACGATCATAGCAGTCGCCATTCTTGCCAACAGGGACCTTAAACTCGAATTCATCATAGCATTCATAGGGTTGCGCACGGCGCAAATCCCACGCAAGGCCGGAGCCCCGCACCATGACGCCCGAAAAGCCCCAGTCCAGAATGTCTTGCTCGGACACAACGCCAATATCAGCATTGCGCTGCTTAAAGATGCGGTTCTCGGTCAACAGCCCGTCGATATCGGCCAGAACGCGCGGGAATTCCTGTGCCCAAACGTCCATATCTTCGATCAACGCAGGCGTCAGATCTTGGTGCACACCACCAGGGCGGAAATAAGCGGCGTGCAGGCGTGCGCCACAAGCCCGCTCATAAAACACCATCAGTTTTTCGCGCTCTTCAAAGCCCCACAGCGGCGGGGTCAGCGCACCGACGTCCATCGCCTGTGTGGTTACGTTCAGCAAGTGGTTCAAAACACGGCCAATTTCGCAAAACAGCACGCGGATCAACTGCGCACGGCGCGGCACTTCTACGCCTGTCAGCTTTTCAATCGCCAAACACCAAGCATGTTCTTGGTTCATCGGCGCCACATAATCCAGCCGGTCAAAATACGGCAGGTTTTGCAGATAAGTCCGGCTTTCCATCAGCTTTTCGGTGCCACGGTGCAGCAGGCCGATATGCGGGTCGCAGCGTTCTACAATCTCGCCGTCCAACTCTAGCACAAGCCGTAAAACACCATGCGCAGCAGGGTGTTGCGGGCCAAAGTTCAAGTTAAAATTGCGGATCTTCTGCTCGCCCGTTTGCGCGTCGTTGAAGTTGCCATCCATCATAGCCTAGCCTCACCCATGTTCCTGCGCCAAGCCTCGGGAAGATCCGAAAACTGGCGGGCGACAAATTCATATTGCGGGCGCAGATGTGCGCGCGCGCGGTCTCTATGCTCTGGCAACATCGCGACCGATACGCCAACATGCACCGGCTGCGTAAAATTGGCAGCCTTGTAATCAAGGTTCAAAAACGCGCAGACACGGGCAACCCCGGCAGGCGTCAGCAACTCTTCCATAAACATTATCAACAGCTTGGACGGGTCAACAGCAGCATTTAGCCGCCGGATTGCGCCCTCGTAGTCGCCGCGTTCGGTTAGGCTGCTTTTCTGACCTTGCAGCACCCGTTCCATCATCACATTACAGGTCGCCGTCAGGCCATCAACGCCATCGCAAACCCGCCGTCCCAACATCCGAACATGGCTCCAAAGCCGTGCCACAGGATCGCGCATCACATATATAAACCGCGTCTCGCCTGACAGCCGCGCCATCTGCTTTAACCGTTTGATCGGCAATAAAGCATAGGCCGGCGTCACATCGGCAACCAGCGAATGTGCCTCCATACCCCATGTCAAATACTCAAGGTAATTGGCTGTATTTTCCGCCCGCGTTTTCAACACCTTATGCCAATCCAGCACGTCTTGCATCTTATTGGCAGCGCGGCTTTGACTGTCGCCCTTTGATGCCCCAATCCGATCACGCAACCGCGCCATGTGATTGCGCTGCACCACCAATTGCTGCCGGAATGCCTTGGTTTCGAGCGTGTCGAAATAGTGCAACTCTTTGATCGAGCGCACATGGCATTCTGGGTGGCTGGAGAGATAATCGAACAGCCAACTGGTGCCCGATTTCGTCGCCCCCACGCAAAACAATATGGTCGGTTCTTTGCTCACGCCGCTCAGCCCTTGGCCTTGTCGTCGCCCGGAAGCACATATTTCGCACCCTCCCATGGGCTCATGAAATCGAACTGACGGTATTCTTGAACCAGCTTAACCGGCTCATAAATCACACGCTTTTGCGCCTCATCATAGCGCACTTCGGTATAGCCGGTGGTCGGGAAATCCTTGCGCAGCGGGTGGCCGCGAAAGCCGTAATCCGTCAAAATTCGGCGCAAATCGGGGTGGCCCGAAAACAGAATGCCAAACATATCATAGACTTCACGCTCAAACCAATTGGCCGAGGGGTGAACGGATGTGATCGACGGAACCATCTCATCCTCGCGCACTGCGGCTTTCACGCGGATACGGTGGTTCAGGTACATCGACAGAAAGTGGTAAACCACATCAAACCGTGCGCCAACCCGCTCGGGGTGGTCCACAGCCGTAATATCGACAAGGGATGAGAACTTGCAATTGCTGTCGGTTTTCAGAAAGTCGACGAACGCCACCATGGCGCGCGGCGCAATAATCACCGTCAACTCACCATTGGTAATAGCGGTTGAGACAATCGCATCAGCTTGGCGCAGTTCCAGCAGGCCAGCAAGTTCGGTCAGGGCTTCGGTCATTTTCGTCTCCCTTAACGAACCAGCGTGCCAGTACGGCGGATTTTGCGTTGCAGCTGCAAGATACCGTACAGCAGCGCTTCGGCTGTTGGCGGGCATCCTGGCACATAAATATCAACCGGAACAATCCGGTCACAGCCCCGCACAACCGAATAGCTGTAATGGTAATACCCACCGCCATTGGCGCAGGACCCCATCGAGATCACATAGCGCGGCTCTGGCATCTGGTCATAAACCTTGCGCAGCGCAGGGGCCATTTTATTGGTCAATGTCCCGGCCACGATCATCACATCCGACTGACGCGGTGACGCGCGGGGCGCAAAGCCAAAGCGTTCGGCATCATAGCGCGGCATGGCGACATGCATCATTTCTACCGCACAGCACGCCAAACCAAAGGTCATCCAGTGCAACGAACCCGTCCGCGCCCAGTTGATGATATCTTCGGTCGAGGTCAGCAAAAAGCCCTTATCCTGCAACTCGGCATTCAGCGCTTGGGTCGAAACCTCAAGATCAGCGCCCGCAGTATTTGCTCCGGCCATCACTCCCATTCGAGCGCCCCCTTCTTCCATTCATAAGCAAAGCCGACGGTCAGAACCGCCAAGAACACCATCATCGACCAGAAGGCTGCCATCGAAATCTCACCAAAGGCGACCGCCCAAGGGAACAAAAAGGCCACTTCCAAATCGAAAATGATAAACAGGATTGAGACGAGGTAAAAGCGGATGTCAAACTTCATTCGCGCATCGTCAAACGCGTTAAACCCGCACTCATAGGCCGAAACTTTTTCAGGGTCGGGGTTGCGCACGGCAAGCACGACAGCCGCTAGAATCAGGACAAGCCCAAGGCCGATGGCCACAGCTAGAAAAATGATAATGGGCAAGTATTCCCGGAGTAGGTGGTCCACTAGATGCTCCTATCGCTGGCGACATGCAGGCTTCCACCCGAATAGGGCAGAGGACTCTCACGGTTTCGTTTACTCCCCTGCTATGCCGGGGTCAACCGAAGGCAGCGCGAAAATCACAGATTGCAAAAGTGAAATATGTTAATTCGCACTGCCTTGCACCTTACACGCGCAAATAGTTGCTAAAGCGCCCAGCCCGGCTTTTCTTTGGCAAAGAACGCCGCGATTCCCAAAGCGGCCTCATCGCTTTGCCAACGGGTAACAAGGGCAGCAATGCTTGCCTCTACATCCTCTTGCGTGGGCTGTGGGGCCAGTTTTCGCAGCAAGGCTTTGGCCTCGGCCACAGCCCTTGGCGCGCAGGCCAAATAGGGTGCAACCTCATCCTCGACCGCGGCGTCAAGTGCGTCTGGCGTGACAATCCGCGCCAAAAGGTTAATGCGCAGCGCTTCATCGGCATCAAAAATACGCGAGGACGCAAAGATGCGGCGCGCATTTGCCTGACCTACCCGCGCCAAAACATACGGGCCAATCGTTGCGGGAATCAGCCCCAGCCGCGTTTCCGTCAGGCCGAAACGCGCCTCTGGCACGCCAATTGCGGCGTCACAGACCGATATCAAGCCAACACCGCCGCCGTAAGCTTGGCCGTGAATGCGCCCTATCAGCGGTTTTGGTAACGCGTTCAACGCCGCCAGCATTTGCGCCAGCTTGCGCGCGGCGTCCGCGCGGGTTGTACTGTCCGCCGCCATCTGGTCTTGCATCCACGCCAGATCACCACCCGCGCAAAAACTGCCGCCCTGCGCCGCCAGAACCACCAGCCGCACCGAAGGGTCGGCCCCCAGCGCCTGCGCCGCCTGTGTCAGCTCGTCAATCATCTGGGCTGACAGCGCATTGCGCTTATCCGGCCGCGCAAGCGTTAGGGTTGCCACTCCGCGCGGGTCGATCTTTAGCAGAAGGGTCTTGAATTCCATAGCTTACTCCTGTGCGCCTAACGGCCCGCGCATGGCCTGTGCCGTGACAGCGGCCTGCTGCAAAACGGCGTGATCCAACCCTGTCACATAGCCCTGAGCGGTCAAATACGCGGCGACCCTTTCCGTCGCCACATTCCCCGCCGCCCCTGGCGCATAAGGGCAGCCGCCAAGCCCACCCACCGCCGCATCAAACACCCGCAGCCCCCGTGCCAAGGCCACCGCGATATTGCCAAGTGCGCGCCCATTCGTATCATGGAAATGACCTGCCAACTGCTGCGCCGGTACTTCGTTCAAAACCGCCGCCAACATCGCATCCACCGCTTCGGGCCTGCCCTGCCCCAATGTGTCACCAAGGCTTATCTCGTGGCAGCCAAAACGCCGCAGAGCAGCCACGGTCTGCGCCACAGCCTGCGGGGGCGTTGCACCGTCATAGGGGCAATCGATCACACAAGACACATAGCCCCGCAGCGGCACAGCGTCCGACCGCGCAGCCAAAGCGACTGGCGCAAACCGCTCCATGCTCTCGGCGATTGAGGCATTAAGATTGGCCTGCGAAAACCCTTCGGAGGCCGAAGCAAACACCGCCACCTCATCTGCGCCTGCCGCTTTTGCCGCCGCATAGCCTTGTAGATTGGGCGTCAGGGCAGCATAGCGCACAGACGCCGCGCGCGTCATTGCCGCCATTACAGCCGCGCTGTCCGCCATTTGCGGTACCCATTTTGGCGACACAAAACTCGCAACCTCGATCCGGCGAAAGCCAACCTTGGACAGCAGATCAATCAGCGCAACCTTTCGCGCCAGCGGAATAATCGCCGTCTCATTCTGCAACCCATCGCGGGGCCCAACCTCGTATATCTCGACATAGTCTTGCATAGTTTAACATTTCTTCATTTAGGGCCGGTTCTGCGGGTCTGGTTCAGACCTCTTGCTCTAACACGATCAACGCAGCCCCGGCCTCAACCTGATCGCCCACTTGCACCAAAACCTCGGCCACAATGCCATCACGGGCGGCGGTAAGGCTGTGTTCCATCTTCATCGCCTCTAGCACCGCCAAACGGTCACCCGCCAAAACCGGCTGCCCCGGCCCCACAAACAGCGCCTTAACCAGCCCCGGCATTGAGGCCAGCGCCGCGTTGCCCGCCGCCTCGCCCACAAAAACGCGCGCCAAAGGGTCAACGGTCGTAAAGGCAAACTGCCCCTCGGGGGCAAAGACAAAGACCTTGCCCGCCACGACCGTCACCGGCACAAACGAGGCACCCTCAACCTGCCAGCCCTTTTCGCCGCGCGTAGCCGTTAGCGTTTTGGTGCCAAGCGTTACTTGTGCGCGGTCTGGGGAAAAAATCTCAACCACAGCCGTGATAATGTCGCCCTGATGTGCGAGTAACACGCGGCGGCGCAGCGGTGCCCATAGCGAAAACCCAGCCTGCGCCACCATTGGTACATTGGCGGCAACCAGCACCGCCAACGCACGCCGCGCCAGCGAAGACTCGGGAATATGGGTTAGGGCCGCCAAGTCCCGTTCAATCAGACCCGTGTCCACATCTCCTTGGCAAAAACGCGGGTTGCGGGCAAGCACGCCCAGGAACGCCAGATTGGTCACGGTGCCCGCCACTTGGGTTTGCGCCAAAGCGCGCGAGAGCTGTGCAAGGGCTACGGCGCGGGTGGGGCCATGCACGATGATTTTGGCGATCATCGGATCATACCACGGGCTGATGCTATCGCCGCTGCGCACCCCGCTATCAATGCGGACATTGGCGGGAAACGCCAGATGATCGAGCCGCCCTGTGGCAGGCAAGAACCCTGCGGGCACGTCTTCGGCGTAAAGCCGCGCCTCAAAAGCGTGACCGTTGATGTGCAGATCGTCTTGGCGCAATGGCAAGGCCTCGCCGCTGGCCACCCTTAGCTGCCATTCGACCAAATCAACGCCGGTTATCGCCTCGGTCACCGGATGTTCCACTTGCAGGCGGGTGTTCATTTCCATGAACCAGAACCGATCGGGATGCAGGCCTGCGCTGGCATCGGCGATAAATTCGACCGTGCCTGCCCCCTTGTAGCCAATCGCACGCGCAGCCCGAACCGCAGCATCGCCCATCGCGAGGCGCATGGCGGGCGGCATATCGGGGGCTGGCGCTTCCTCGATCACCTTTTGGTGGCGGCGTTGCAGGCTGCAATCGCGTTCAAACAAATGGACGGCATCGACCCCGTCCCCAAAAATCTGCACCTCAATATGACGGGGTTTTTCGACGTATTTTTCCAGCAAAACGGCGTCATTGCCAAAGGCACCCATCGCCTCATTGCGGGCAGAGATCAGGGCATCGGCAAAATCTTTGGGGTGAGTGACCTTGCGCATCCCTTTGCCACCGCCGCCCGCGACGGCCTTTATCAGCAAAGGATAGGTGATTTTTTCGGCCTCCGCCGCCAGATGGGCCGAGTCTTGGCTCTCGCCCAGATAGCCCGGCACAACCGGCACACCTGCCGCCTCCATGAGGCGTTTGGCGGCGTCTTTCAGCCCCATGGCGCGGATCGCCTGTGCAGAAGGGCCAATAAAAACCAGCCCAGCGCGCTCCACCGCATCCACAAAACCGGGGTTTTCCGAGAGGAACCCATAGCCAGGGTGAATGGCGGTAGCCCCTGTGGCCTTGGCCGCCGCGATAAGGACATCGCCGCGCAAGTAGCTGTCATGCGGGGCGGAGCCACCGATATGCACAGCCTCATCGGCCAATGCCACATGCTTGGCGCCTGCATCGGCATCAGCATAGACGGCAACCGTGGACACGCCAAGCCGTTGGGCGGTTTGGATGATGCGGCAGGCGATTTCGCCACGATTGGCTATCAGGATTTTGTCAAACATCAAAGCCTCACGTGTTGTAGACGGCTAGGGCTTAACCCAGAACCAAGGTAGAAGCCGAGGGTTTCACACCCCCGGACCCCCGTGGGATATTTTCAAACAGATGATGAGGTTACATGCGAAAAAGGCCGAAAATGGTTGGGTTTATCGGGGCGTTAAGGGCGATTTGCAGCGAAAGAGAAAGGGCGGCACGGGTTTTGCGCGGGTCAATGATGCCGTCATCCCACAGGCGCGCCGAGGCGTAGAGCGGGTGGGACTGTTCTTCGAACATGTCAAGTGTGGGTTGCTTGAAGGCGGTTTCTTCATCGGCTGACCAAGTGCCACCGTTGCGTTCAATGCTATCGCGTTTGACGGTGGCCAGCACACCTGCGGCCTGTGCGCCGCCCATAACCGATATGCGGGAATTGGGCCACGACCACAGGAAACGCGGGCTGTAGGCGCGCCCTGCCATGCCGTAATTGCCCGCCCCAAAGGACCCCCCGACGATCATGGTGATTTTAGGGACATTGGTGGTGGCCACGGCTGTGACCAGTTTGGCCCCGTGGCGCGCGATCCCTTCGGTTTCGTATTTGCGGCCCACCATAAAGCCGGTGATGTTTTGCAAAAACACCAGCGGGATAGCGCGCTGGCTGCACAGCTGCACAAAATGCGCGCCTTTGACGGCGGAGTCCGAGAACAGCACGCCGTTATTGGCGACAATCCCCACAGGGCAACCATTGATATGGGCAAAGCCGGTAACCAGCGTGTCGCCAAATCGCGCCTTGAACTCATCAAATCTTGATCCATCGACGACACGGGCTATCACCTCGCGGATATCATAAGGCGTGCGCAAATCGGGGGGAACAAGGCCGAGGATATCTTCGGGGTCATAGGCAGGGTCCTCGGGGGTTTGCCATTGTACGGTTGCGGGCTTGGGGCGGTTCAGGTTGCCCAGCGCACGGCGGGCAAGCGCCAAGGCATGGGCATCATCTTCGGCCAGATAATCGGCTACGCCCGAAAGCCGCGTATGCACATCGCCACCGCCCAACTCTTCGGCGCTGACCACCTCACCCGTAGCGGCCTTTACCAATGGTGGGCCTGCCAGAAATACCGTGCCCTGATTGCGCACGATGATCGTCACATCCGACATCGCAGGCACATAGGCACCCCCTGCGGTGCAAGAGCCCATAACCACCGCGATCTGGGCGATCCCCTTGGCCGACATGCGCGCCTGATTATAGAAAATCCGGCCAAAATGGTCGCGGTCGGGGAAGACCTCATCTTGGTTGGGCAGGTTCGCGCCGCCACTATCGACCAGATACACACAGGGCAGATGGTTTTCCTCGGCAATCTCTTGCGCGCGCAGGTGTTTCTTCACCGTCATCGGGTAATAGGTGCCGCCTTTCACCGTGGCATCATTGCAGACCACCATCACGTCTTGGCCCATCACCTGCCCCACGCCAGCAATCAACCCCGCACAGGGCGCATCGCCACCATACAGCCCATGCGCCGCCACAGCCCCTATTTCCAAAAACGGGCTGCCCACATCCAGCAGGTTCGCCACCCGGTCACGCGGCAGCATCTTGCCACGGGCGACATGACGGTTCAGCGATTTCTCCCCGCCACCCGCGGCGGCCAGTTGCGCGGCCTGCGCCACAGCCTCCAACATTGCCAAATGGGCGGCGCGATTGGCGCGGGCGGTATCGGTATTGGGCAGGAAGGCGGAGTTCAGACGCATCACATCCCCCCTAGATCGCGCAAGGTCAGTGCCCGCCGCGCGGTCATATCCAGCATACAGCCGGTATAGATGTTCGAGCGCATCGTGCCATCAATGAACATTTGATACTGCAAACCACACTCGGCATCGCGGAACGCAATCCAAGCGCGCTGCGCCGTGCGCAATGCGGTTTTTTGATCGGCGGTAATCGTGGCCATCCGCCCCTTGTATTCACGGTTAAGATAACCATCCCACAGCTCGGTTTCCGCGCTGGTGCAGGCGCTCATGCCTTGGTTTGAATAGCCGCCCGACTGTTCCATGCACACGCCTGACGCCGCACCAATACAATCGGCATCTGCAGTGTCGCGCAGCGCTTGGTTGAAACACCCATCCACAGCAATGCGATTTACAACCGGTGCAAACTCCTGCGCCTGCGGGGCCCCTGCGACCAGCGCTAAAATCCAAATCAGCTTCATACCCCCAGCACCTCGCGTCCGATCAGCATCCGCCTTATCTCGCTCGTGCCGGCGCCGATTTCCATCAACTTGGCATCGCGGAACAACCGGCTTACAGCACTATCGGCCAAAAAGCCTGCCCCGCCCAGTGCCTGCACCGCCTGATGCGCCTGCACCATTGCCTGTTCACTGGCATAGAGCACACAGGCCGCCGCATCGGCCCGCGTCACCACCCCACGGTCGCAGGCCCCAGCCACCGCGTAAACATAGGCCCGGGCCGAGTTCATCGCCGTATACATATCTGCCACCTTACCTTGCATCAGCTGAAAGCCCCCGATCTTTTGGCCAAACTGCTCGCGGGTTTGCAGATAGGGCACCACCTCATCCAAGCAGGCCGCCATGATACCCGTGCCAATCCCCGACAGAACCACGCGTTCATAATCGAGGCCCGACATCAACACCCGTACGCCCTTGCCTTCCGTCCCAAGCACATTGGCAAACGGCACCTCAACGCCGTCAAAGATCAGCTCGGCCGTATTGGACCCGCGCATCCCAAGTTTATCAAAATGCGGGCTGGTCGAGAATCCGGCCATGGATTTTTCAACAATAAACGCCGTGACGCCTTTGCTACCCGCTGCAGGATCGGTCTTGGCATAGACCACCAGCACATCTGCCTCGGGGCCGTTGGTGATCCAATACTTATGCCCCGTCAGGCGGTAAAACCCGTCGCATGTCTCGGCCCGTAGCGCCATCGACACCACATCAGACCCCGCCCCCGACTCGGACATCGCCAGCGCCCCCACGCAGCTGCCCGCAATTAGCCCCGGCAAATATTTGGCCTTTTGCGCTGGCGTCCCGTTCATCGCAATCTGGTTCACACAGAGGTTGGAATGCGCGCCATAGGACAACGCCACACTCGCACTCGCCCGCGCGATTTCCTCAACGGCAATCACATGCGCCAGATAGCCCATCCCAGCCCCGCCACCTGCCTCGGGCACGGTTATGCCCAGCAGTCCCAGATCGCCCATCTCACGCCACAGCTCTGCCGGAAATACATTACTCGCATCAATCGCTGCGGCCATCGGCTTGACCCGCTGTTGCGCCCAGCGATGCACCACGTCTTGCAATGCTGCAACATCGCCCCCCAGATCAAAGCGCATCGAGCCTGTGAACATACTTGCCTCCCTGCAAACTGAACACCTGTTCAATTCATAGGCACAAAACCCTTGCTGCGTCAATGCTGGCCTTGGTCCCGTTCTTGGGGGCGCGGCTAAAGGGGTTGCAAGCCCTGCGGCGGCGGCGGTAAATAAAGGCCAAGCCTTTTAGCCATACGCATACAAACGATTAGGGGAAACAGATGGACGCGAACACAACCGTCACCGCCGGAAACGTCAGCTTTGACAATGCGGGCCCTGTGGCCTTTATCCTTGGTCCTTGCCAAATGGAAAGCCGCGCCCATGCGATGGAAATGGCTGCCGCAATTGATGAAATTACCCGTGCCGCTGGCGTCAAGGCCGTGTTCAAAGCAAGCTATGACAAGGCCAACCGTACCAGCCTGAACGGCCCGCGCGGCATCGGCAAAACCAAAGCGTTTGAGGTGTTTGCCGAGATTAAGGAAACTTACGGCATGCCCACGCTTACGGATGTGCACGAGCCAAGCCATTGCGCCGAGGCCGCCGAGGTTTGCGACATCCTGCAAATCCCCGCTTTCCTGTGCCGTCAAACCGATCTGCTGGTCGCTGCCGCCGAAACCGGCCGCGTGATCAACATCAAAAAGGGCCAGTTTCTGGCGCCGTGGGATATGAAACATGTGCTGGCTAAGGTGACTGGGTCGGGCAACCCCAATGTCTTGCTGACCGAGCGTGGAGCCTCGTTTGGCTATAACACCCTTGTCACAGATTTTCGTAGCTTTCCGGTTATGGCCGCCACTGGTGCGCCGGTGATTTTTGACGCCACCCACTCGGTGCAGCAACCGGGCGGCCAAGGTGGCTCATCCGGTGGGCAACGCGAATTTGTGCCGGTGCTGTCGCGCGCGGCTGTCGCCGTGGGTGTGGCAGGTGTATTTATTGAAACGCATGACAACCCAGATATCGCGCCCTCGGATGGCCCGAACATGGTGCCTTTGGCCGAACTCGGCGCGCTATTGGCCAGCCTCAAGGCGATTGATGCGCTGGTAAAAGGTCTTTAACCCCTTGGAACCTTTCGCCCGCGCCACTAGCTAGGGCGAAAGGAGTCCCCGATGACCGCCTATTCCCTACTCGATCTGTCACCCATCCCCGAAGGCCACACCGCCTCCGATGCGCTGGCTAATTCCGTAACCTTGGCCCAAGCAGCCGAGGCTGCCGGTTACAAACGCTTTTGGCTGGCCGAGCATCACAATATGCCTGGGATTGCCAGTGCCGCGACCAGCCTTGTGATCGGTCATGTCGCCGCAAACACAAAATCCATCCGTGTGGGCGCAGGGGGCATTATGCTGCCCAACCACGCGCCTTTGGTGATTGCTGAACAATTTGGCACCCTTGCCACGCTGTACCCTGATCGCATCGACCTTGGCCTTGGCCGCGCGCCCGGCACCGATATGGCCGCCGCCCGTGCGCTGCGCCGCCACATGGCACCGGATGACAGCTTTCCCGCCGATGTACAGGAATTGATTGGCTATTTGGGGGATGCGCCCGAAGATGCCAGCGTTATGGCTGTTCCCGGTACGGGCACACATGTTCCGGTGTGGATTCTTGGGTCTAGCCTGTATGGCGCGCAACTGGCGGCTTATTTCGGCCTGCCCTATGCCTTTGCCTCACATTTCGCACCAGCCCAGCTGTCGGACGCACTGGCCACCTACCGCGCCACCTTTCGCCCCTCGGTGCATTTGGACAAACCCTATGCAATGATGGCGATCGGGGTTTGCGCTGCCGAAACCGACGCGCAGGCGCAGTATTTGCGCAGCTCGCAAGAACTGGCCTTTGCCCGCCTGCGCAGCGGCACGCCGGGCAAACTGCCGCGCCCTGTTGATGATATTACAACACAGGTCGCGCCAACGGTTTTGGCCCAAGTGCGCCAAGCCCTGTCATGCGCGGCCACAGGGGCGCCTGATACGGTGCAAACCCAACTGACAGCCCTGATCGCAAAGCATCAGCCAGATGAGGTGATGTTGACCGGCATGATCCACGACCCTGCCGCCCGCATCACATCCTTTCAGATCGCAGCGCACGCAATGGCGGGGCTTTAATACAGCTCGTGAATATGCAAGTTCCGCCCGCGAAACGCGCAATCATCCCCCTGCGCCTTGCCCTCAAGCGCCTGATAGATTGGGGCTGCGGGCGAAATGCCGATACAGCGCCGACCACCACATTCAAACTCGGCCGTTGAAACGGAGACAACCAAGAACCGGTCGCCAAAGCGCAGCACGGCACCGGGTTCAACCACATCCTTTGGCCCGAAATCCAGCGCCTTTATCGCCGCTACCTTCGACTCGGCCTGATGCTCAAAGTCATCAAAGGCCTCGGCCAAATCGGCGGCAGTCTCGGCTTGTGCATGCTCGTCGCGTTCAATCACCTCGGTCCGGTCCAACCGCGCCTCGGCCAAGAACTGTTGATATTTTGCATGGGCTTGGGCCAAGTCGGCCTCGGTCAGCGCCAACATTACGGCCTGCAACTGCTGCTTGTCGATCATCTCGTCCTCCTGAAATTCCAAAGTTATCTTTAGCATAGCAGCGGCCCCCATACCGTCTTTGATCTGGCGCAGCTTTACGTTCCGCAAAAGGTGACATGCGCGCCAAAACCGGCAGGTGCGGGCTTGGCAAATTCCTCGGCACCCGCCTGCACCGCAAAGGGCTGCGAGACCACGGCCAACAAACGGTCAAACGCCGCCATATCGCCGCTTGCTGCATCTGTTAACGCAGCCTCGACCAAATGGTTCCGTAAAATATAAACTGGGTTCACCGCATCCATCGCATCGGCACCTGCAGATTCGATCGCCAACCGTGCCCTGTGCCGAACCAACCAATCGTCAAAAACCGAAGGCGCGGCGAACACGCCCACCCGCTTGCCACGTACCACCTCGGCCAAATCCCTAAACAACTGGGTATAATCTATATCCTGCCCCTCGGCCGCTGCCAGAAAATCTTGTGCCAGTGCCAAATCCTCGGGCTCCTCGCCCCCTAGGCCCAGCTTGGCCCGCATGCCCGCCAGCCAATACCCTTCATAGAGCGCCGGAAACCTGTGCAACGCTGTCGTCAAAACCGCAATCGCGGCCTCACTGTCTTGCGGATTCACAAGGTCGATCAAGGTTTCGGCCAGCTTGGTCAGGTTCCAATGCATGATCGCGGACTGGTTGCCATAGGCATAGCGCCCGTTGCGATCGATAGAGCTGAACACAGCCGCAGGGTCATAGCTGTCGATAAAGGCGCAAGGCCCGTAATCAATCGTCTCGCCCGAAATCGTTGTATTATCGGTGTTCATCACCCCGTGCACGAAGCCCACCAATACCCATTGCGCGACCAAGGCGGCCTGCGCATCGACCACCGCCTCAAACATAGCAAGATAGGGGGCATCGCTGGATGCGAGATGCGGAAAATGCCGTGTAATCGCGTAATCAGCCAGTTGACGCACCCGGTCCACCTCGCCCCTAGCGGCAAAGAATTGAAACGTCCCGACCCGAAGATGTGAGGCCGCAATCCGCGCCAGAACGGCCCCCTGCTGCGGGCCGTCACGCCGGATTTTCTCACCCGTGGTTGCGGCTGCCAGCGCCCGCGTAGTCGCAATGCCCAAGGCGGCCATTGCCTCGCCAAACAGATATTCGCGCAGCACTGGCCCCAGCACCGCCTTACCATCACCACCGCGCGAAAAGGGCGTGCGACCGGACCCTTTTAGATGCAGGTCAAACCGCTTGCCCGAAGGGGCCACAATCTCACCCAGCAACAGCGCCCGCCCGTCGCCCAACTGCGGCGAGAACCCGCCAAACTGATGCCCAGCATAGGCCATGGCCAAAGGGTTTGCGCCCACAGGCACCTCGGCCCCTGCCAGCACTGCACCTGCCCCCGCCAGCGCGTCTGCATCCAACCCCAACGTTTCAGCAAGGCCGCGGTTCAGCCGCAAGACCTGCGGGTTGGGCAGCTTATCGCCTTGCCATTCCACGAAAAATCCCTCCATTTCGCGGGCAAAACTATTGTCGAACGCAAACAATGGCAGGTCGGGCAGTGGCAAGTCGGGCATTCCTAAATCCTTTGGTCTTTGTCGGCTTTAGCTTGGCCCAAATCCACGCCACGGGCCAGTAGATATTGCGTTATCGCAGCGCGGCGGGTTACATCGCGCCAACCCCAGCCCACCATAGCCTAAAAGGAAACCCCTTGGAAAACCTGCGCATCCTCGTCACCGGCGGCACCTTGGATAAAATACATGACACACAGACCGAGGGCCTGAGCTTTACCCCCGACGGCACGACCCACCTGCCCGAACTGCTGAAAACGTCGCGCTGCCATTTCCCAACGGTCGAGCTGTTGATGCTAAAGGACAGTCTGTATTTCGATGATGCTGACCGCCAAGCCATAGCGCTGGCTGTGATCCGCGCCCCCGAACGCGCCATTGTGGTGACGCATGGCACAGGTACGATGGGGCAAACCGCGCGGTTTCTGGCGCCTTTGATTGCGCAATCAAAGGCCGGTAAAACGGTGGTGTTGAGCGGGGCCATGCGGCCCTATTCGTTGCAAAAATCGGATGCCGATTTCAACATCGGCGGCGCGATTGTTGCGGCGCAATTGCTGGGTGCGGGGGTGTGGGGCGTGATGAACGGCCGCGTTTTCGCCGCCGAGGATTTGGTGAAGAACACCGATCTGGGCCGGTTCGACCAAGCCTAAGCGCAGTTTTTGGCCCGCCTTGCGAATTGCAAGACGGGCCAAAAGGTTATTTCACAACGGTCACTGTTGCCATTTGATCGGGGTCGACAACCTCACCATTGCCACCAGCGCCGCGCTTGATTTTATCAACCACGTCCATGCCGGAAATCACACGACCAACGACGGTGTATTGCTCGTCCAAGAACGGGCCTGGCGCGAACATGATGAAAAACTGGCTGTTGGCAGAATCCGGGCTTTGGCTGCGGGCCATACCGACGACACCACGGTCAAAAGTTTCCTTGGAAAACTCGGCGGGAATGTCCGGAAAATCCGAGCCCCCCATACCGGCGCGCGATGTATCACCGGCTTTTTTGCCGAACTCAACATCACCCGTCTGGGCCATGAAACCATCAATCACGCGGTGAAACACCACACCATCATAGTTACCCGCCTCGGCCAAAGCCGTGATCTGGGCCACATGCTTTGGCGCAAGATCGGGCAGCAGATCGATGACAACTTCGCCATTGGCCTCGCCCGCAACCTCAATCACCAAGTTCGGGCCGGGGCCGTCCACCGCCTGCGCCATTGCAGGGGTCGCGGATTGGGACAGCGCATAACCGCCCAAAACTGCCAAACCTACTGCGAAAAAGCAGCCTGCAACCAAGGTGTCCTTACGCATCGGCAGCTACCTTAACCGAGATCATGCGGTCTGGCGCTGCTGGCGGCTCGCCCTTTGCGATCGCATCGACATGTTCCATGCCAGAAATCACGCGGCCATAGACCGTGTATTGCCCGTTCAGGAAATCATTGTCTTTGAAATTGATGAAGAACTGGCTGTTGGCCGAGTTCGGGTTGCTTGAACGCGCCGCGCCCAAAGTACCGCGTGCGTGCGGCAGCTTCGAAAACTCGGCTGGCAAGTCGGGCATGTCCGAGCCGCCCGTGCCTGCGCGTTGCAGGTTAAAGCCGTCTTCCATGTCGCCATGCTGGACATCGCCAGTTTGCGCCATAAAGCCGGCAATCACGCGGTGAAAGCAAACGTTGTCATAAGCGCCAGCACGGGCCAGTTCTTTCATACGCGCGGTATGGGCCGGTGCCACATCGGCCAGCAGTTCGATCGTGACGGTGCCGCCCTTAAGTTCCATCAAGATTGTGTTTTCTGGGTCTTTGATATCGGCCATTTGGCGCTCCTATAATTTTCTGATGCACAACTTAATCATCCAAAGCGCGGTTGGAAAGGGCTAACCATTGACGAACCCTTTGGGATAGGGTCGAAGGAAGCAAATGAAACTGTGGAGGCTGTTATGGCTTGGAAGACGCTGGATGACATGGACTTGGCCGGCAAGGTAGCCCTTGTGCGGGTCGATGTGAACGTACCGATGGAAAACGGCAAGGTCACCGATGCCACGCGGATTGAACGGATTGTGCCGACGATCACTGATATTTTGGCCAAAGGCGGCAAGCCGGTGTTGCTGGCGCATTTTGGCCGCCCCAAGGGCGCAGTTGTGCCGGATATGAGCCTTGCGCAGGTTGTGCCTGCGCTGCAAGCCGCCCTGCCCGGCGTCAAGGTTACCTTTGCCAGCGATTGCATCGGTGGCCCTGCAAAAGAAGCAATTGGTGCGATGGGCGCCAAGGAAGTGGTTTTGCTGGAAAACACGCGCTTTCATGCGGGTGAGGAAAGGAATGATGCGATGCTGGCCGCCAGCATGGCCGCTTTGGGTGATATTTACGTGAACGATGCCTTTTCGGCCGCCCACCGCGCCCATGCCAGCACCGAAGGCATCGCGCGCTTGTTGCCAAGCTGTGCCGGCCGTTTGATGCAGGCCGAACTGTCGGCGCTTGAGGCGGCTTTGGGCACACCTCAGCGCCCTGTTGTCGCGGTTGTTGGCGGCGCCAAGGTTTCCACCAAACTGGAGCTGCTTGGCAATCTGGTGACCAAGGTGAACCACCTGATCATCGGCGGCGGCATGGCCAACACGTTTTTGGTCGCCCAAGGGATCGAGGTTGGCAAAAGCCTTGCTGAACGCGATATGGCCGAAACGGCGCTGGCGATTTTGGCCAAGGCTGACCAGTCGGGTTGCGCCATTCACCTGCCAAAAGACATCGTTGTCGCGCGTGAGTTCAAGGCGGGGGCAGTATCGGAAGTGTTGCCTGTGGGCGAATGCCCTGCCGATGCGATGATTTTGGATGCGGGGCCTGCGACGGTTGCCAATATCGCCGAGGTTTTCACCGCCTCGCGCACGCTGATCTGGAACGGCCCGCTGGGCGCGTTTGAGATTGAGCCGTTTGATACCGCCACCAATGCGGCGGCGCAAAAGGCAGGTGAGCTGACCGTGGCGGGCGCGCTTGTATCTGTTGCCGGTGGGGGCGATACGGTGGCCGCGCTGAACAAGGCCGGTGTGGCCGATCAGTTTACCTATATTTCCAGCGCAGGCGGGGCTTTCCTTGAGTGGATGGAAGGCAAAGACCTGCCCGGTGTTGCAGCCCTAAAGGGATAAAGGCATGGCAAATTGGGCCCTTGTTACCGGAGCATCCGAAGGCTTGGGGCGCGAATTTGCCATCCTCGCTGCGCAGTCAGGGTTTGACGTTATCCTGACCGCGCGGCAACAGGCAAAACTAGAGACGCTCGCCCATGAATTAGAGCGGGCGTATCATGTGGCGGTGGTCGTTCTGCCCGCCGATTTGGCCGACCCCAAGGCGGTAGAGCAGCTTTGGCTAGATGCCGCGCAAGACCGCCAGATCGGGGTTTTGATTAACAATGCAGGGCTGGGCCGCAACGGTGCATTCGCAGATGACGCGAATTGGCCGCGCGAGACCGCATCGATTTCGGTCAATGTGGTGGCGGCGACGATTTTGATGAAACGGGCCGTCGCGCATATGCAGGCGCATGGCTCGGGGCGCATTTTGAACGTAGTGTCAACAGCGGCCTTTATGCCGGGGCCGCAGATGGCGGTGTATCACGCGACCAAGGCCTATATGCTCAGCCTGTCCGAGGCGGCGGCGACCGAGCTTGCAGGCAGCGGTGTGTCTGTCACGGCGCTCTGCCCCGGTGCGACCGAGACTGCATTTTTCGCCGCCGATGATGCCGTAAAGGCCACGTTGATTACGCGGCTTGGCATGGCCTCGGCGGCGTCGGTTGCGGCGGCCGGCTGGGCGGCGATGCAAAAGGGTACGCGGGTCAAAGTGCCGGGGGCCCTGAACGTGATCTTTGCCACCCTCCCCCGCTTTGCGCCACGCGTTTTGGTGGCTTGGATCGCACAGATTTTCCTCAAGCGGCGTGGGTAGCGCGCGGTTCTAATGTAATTCCAGACTGTTAGCGCCAACAGAATTGATCGCAGTCAAACATGCGGCTATGCCCAGTGGTAACGGGGTTGTTACCCCAGATTTGAACACATGGGATTATCGGAATGCCAAACAGCAAACAAACCGAACAAATGCAACGCGGCGCAGGCTTTATCGCGGCACTGGACCAAAGCGGCGGCTCGACCCCCAAGGCATTGCGGCTTTATGGGGTTGAGGAAAGCGCCTATGGCTCAGAATCCGAGATGTACGACCTGATCCACCAAATGCGGTCGCGGATTATTAAATCGCCTGCGTTTACCGGTGATAAAGTTATTGCTGCCATCCTGTTTGAACAAACAATGGACCGTGAGATCGACGGCATGCCAACCGCGACCTATTTGTGGGAAAAACGCGGCGTTGTGCCGTTTTTGAAGATTGATAAGGGGTTAGAGGACGAGGCCGATGGCGTGCAACTGCTGAAACCTATTCCAGGGTTGCAGGCACTGCTGGCGCGTGCCGCCAAAGCAGGGATTTTTGGCACCAAAGAACGCTCGGTCGTGAACGGCGCCAATGCCGCAGGGATTGAGACATTGGTCGCCCAGCAATTCGCCTTGGGGGCCGAAGTAAAAGCGGCAGGCTTGATGCCAATTTTGGAACCCGAAGTCACGATCTCCATCGCAGATAAGGCCGAGGCAGAAGAATTGCTGCTGGCAGCACTTTTGCGCCATTTGGACAAACTTCCTGCGGGTGAGCAGGTGATGCTAAAGCTGACACTGCCAACAAAAGCCAATCTTTACAAACCCTTGGTTGACCACCCAGCCGTGATGAAAGTGGTTGCTTTGTCGGGCGGCTATAACCGCGCAGAGGCAAATAAAATCCTTGCGCAAAACACGGGCATTATTGCCAGCTTTAGCCGTGCGCTGTCTGAGGGGCTGTTTGCGAACCAAACGGATGCCGAGTTTGACGCGATCCTGGCCGAAGCAATCGACAGCATCCACGCTGCGTCGATCGCCGGTTAATAGGGCCAAAATATTGGGAATTCCCCTGACTGGGGGATTCCCTTTGCGAATCACTTGTGTCATATTGCCCTAAACCCCCGATAGAGAGGGGTATGAGGCAGCGCAGACATGAACACCCCTAAACAACGCCCCGCCATAGCTTTACTTTTGCTGATGACATTGGCGGTTATCCTTGGTGGTTATTTCACCTTTGCCGCCGTGCAAGGCGATTACGGCGTGTTCAGGCAGGTACAACTGCGCGCCGAAGAACGTGCGCTGATTGAACAGCGCGATGCGCTAAAGGTTCAGCTTGCCGAGATGAAAAACCTGACGCTGCGCCTGTCTGACACCTACCTCGACCTTGATCTGCTGGATGAACAAGCCCGCGATGTGCTTGGCTATCTACGCGCGGATGAGATCGTCATTCGTTAAGACGTCCCCTTTATGAATTAACCTTTTGCGCCGCCGCCCCTGCGGTGCTTTTGCATGCATAGCCGAATTCTGCCTTGTTTTTCCGTATTGCCCTTAGTAGTTTAATACTGAACTACTTTCACCGATGCGGGAGGTTGCGTTTCATGGCTGCGGCAAAGAAACCCACAAAATCAAATACATCCAAAGAAGAACTCATGGGATTTTACCGTGAGATGCTGTTGATCCGTCGATTCGAAGAAAAGGCGGGCCAATTGTACGGCATGGGGCTGATTGGCGGGTTCTGCCATTTGTATATCGGCCAAGAAGCCGTTGTCGTGGGGATCGAGGCTGCGGCCAAAGAAGGCGACAAACGCATCACATCTTACCGCGACCACGGCCATATGCTGGCCTGCGGGATGGACCCAAAAGGCGTGATGGCCGAGCTGACGGGCCGCGAGGGCGGCTATTCCAAAGGCAAGGGCGGCTCGATGCACATGTTCTCGAAAGAGAAGCATTTTTACGGCGGTCACGGGATCGTGGGCGCACAGGTGCCGCTTGGCGCAGGGCTGGCCTTTGCCGATAAATATCTGGGCAATGACAACGTGTCCTTCACCTATTTTGGCGATGGTGCTGCGAACCAAGGCCAGGTCTATGAGACCTATAACATGGCCGAGCTGTGGAACCTTCCGGTGGTTTTTGTCATTGAAAACAACCAATACGCCATGGGCACCAGCATGAAACGGTCGACCAAATCGCCGTCTTTGTGGGAACGCGGTGCCGCCTATGGCATTAAGGGTGAGGCTGTAGACGGTATGGATGTGCTGGCTGTAAAAGCCGCCGCCGAAAAGGCCGTGGCCGTGTGCCGCGCGGGCGAAGGCCCTTATATTTTGGAAATGAATACATACCGGTATCGCGGGCATTCCATGTCTGACCCGGCGAAATACCGCACCCGCGAAGAGGTGCAAAAAATGCGCGATGAAAAAGATCCGATCGACCATATCCGCGACCTTTTGGTCCAAGGCGGCCATGCGACTGATGAGGACCTGAAAGCCATCGACAAAGAAATTAAGGCGATCATCAACGAGTCCGCCGAATTTGCCAAAAACAGCCCAGAGCCCGCGCTAGACGAGCTTTGGACAGATATTTACGCCTGAGGGGGACAAACACACATGGCAACGCAAATCCTGATGCCGGCCCTTTCACCCACGATGGAAGAGGGCACTTTGGCCAAATGGTTGGTCAAAGAAGGCGACACCGTGAAATCCGGCCAGATCATGGCCGAGATTGAAACCGACAAAGCAACGATGGAGTTTGAGGCCGTTGATGAAGGCATCGTCGGCAAGATCTTGATCGCTGAGGGCACCGCGAACGTTAAGGTGAACACGCCGATTGCCGTTTTGGTTGAGGAAGGCGAAAGCGCGGATGATGTCGGTTCGCCTGCCCCAGTGACTGAGGCAAAGCCTGAGGTTACAAAACCTGCGAGCGCACCAGCCGCCGCGCCGGTTGCGGTGAAATCCAATGCCTCACCCGATTGGCCCGAAGGCACGCCAATGAAAACCATGACCGTGCGTGAGGCGTTGCGCGAAGCGATGGCTGAAGAAATGCGCGCGAATGAGCTGGTTTATCTGATGGGCGAGGAAGTGGGCGAGTACCAAGGCGCCTATAAAATTTCCCAAGGGTTGCTGGACGAATTCGGCCCACGCCGCGTGGTTGATACACCGATCACCGAACATGGGTTTACCGGTATCGCGGTTGGGTCAGCGATGGCGGGTTTGAACCCAATTGTCGAGTTTATGACCTTTAACTTTGCGATGCAGGCAATTGACCATCTGCTGAACTCGGCCGCCAAGACGCTGTATATGTCTGGCGGGCAAATGGGGTGCCCAATTGTGTTCCGTGGTGCCAACGGCGCCGCAGCCCGTGTGGGTGCGCAACACAGCCAGGATTATGCGGCATGGTATGCTATGGTGCCAGGGCTGAAAGTGGTCATGCCCTACTCGGCCGCCGATGCTAAAGGGTTGTTAAAGCAGGCTATTCGTGACCCGAACCCTGTGATCTTCTTGGAAAACGAGATCATGTATGGCAAATCCTTTGAGGTGCCTGACCTGCCTGATTTTACCATTCCATTCGGTAAGGCACGGATTTGGCGTGAAGGCACCGATGTGACGATTGTGTCCTTCGGCATCGGCATGACCTATGCTTTGGAAGCGGCTGACAAGCTGGCCGAAGATGGGATTTCCGCCGAGGTCATTGATCTGCGCACCCTGCGCCCGATTGATTACGACACGGTTTTGGCCTCGGTGCAGAAAACCAATCGCTGTGTGACGGTTGAGGAAGGCTGGCCTGTCGGCTCTATCGGCAACCACCTGTCGGCCACGATCATGGAACGCGCCTTTGATTATCTGGACGCGCCAGTGATCAATTGCACGGGCAAGGATGTACCGATGCCCTATGCAGCCAACCTTGAAAAACACGCATTGATCACGACCGCCGAAGTGGTCGAGGCCGTCAAACTCGTTTGCTATCGGTAAGGAGAAAGTTCATGGCGACACAGATTTTAATGCCCGCGCTTTCACCGACGATGGAAGAAGGCACATTGGCCAAATGGTTGGTGAAAGAGGGTGATACGGTGAAATCCGGCGACATCATGGCCGAGATTGAAACCGACAAAGCGACGATGGAATTTGAGGCCGTTGATGAAGGGATCGTTGGCAAAATTCTGATTGCAGAGGGCACGGCTGGCGTGAAGGTGAACACACCTATTGCGGTGCTGGTTGAGGAAGGCGAGGATGCTTCGGCTGTTCCTGCCGCGGCAGCGCCTGCTGCCGCCGTAGCCCCGAAACCGGAAGCGCCGGTAGCAGCCCCTGTTGCAGCTTTAGCAGCCCCCAAAGCCGCTGGCGCAAGGGTCTTTGCATCACCGCTTGCACGCCGCATTGCGGCTAAAAAAGGCATTGATTTAACAGGCATTTCCGGTTCTGGCCCACATGGTCGTATTGTAAAGGCCGATGTTGAGGCCGCTAACCCCACCGCAACGTCTGCCCCTGCGGCGGCAGCAACCCCTGCCCCAGCCAAAGCTGCCCCAGCAATGGCAATCGGTGCATCGGCCGATACGGTTAAAAAGATGTTCGCAGACCGCGAATATACCGAGGTGGCACTGGACGGGATGCGCAAAACGATTGCCGCCCGTTTGACCGAAGCCAAGCAAACCATCCCGCATTTCTATCTGCGCCGCGATGTGCAGCTCGATACGCTGATGGCCTTCCGCGCCACGCTGAACAAGCAATTGGAAGGGCGCGGTGTAAAGCTGTCGGTCAATGATTTCATCATCAAAGCCTGTGCCAACGCCCTGCAAGCCGTTCCGGATTGCAATGCCGTTTGGGCGGGCGACCGGATTTTGAAGCTGAAACCTTCGGACGTGGCAGTAGCCGTGGCGATTGAAGGCGGTTTGTTCACGCCTGTGCTGCGCGACGCGCATCAAAAATCGCTATCTGCACTTTCCGCCGAAATGAAAGATTTGGCGGGGCGCGCCAAGACCAAAAAGCTTGCCCCGCACGAATACCAAGGCGGCAGCTTTGCGATTTCCAACCTTGGAATGATGGGCATCGATAACTTTGACGCCGTGATCAACCCACCGCATGGCTCTATCTTGGCGGTTGGCGCTGGTGTGAAAAAACCTGTCGTCAATGCTGCGGGAGAAATCGTTGTGGCAACGGTGATGTCGATGACACTTTCCGTCGATCATAGGGTTATCGATGGTGCACTAGGTGCTGCCTTCCTGAAAGCTGTGATCGAGAATTTGGAAAACCCGATGTCGATGTTGGCATAACGCCGCTTTTAAAAATAGAAAAAAGGCCGGGCACGCTAAATGCCCGGCCTTTTGAATTGAAATGTTGGGATTATGTCAGGCTTCGCGCTCAAACATTTGGTCCATCATCACGGCAGGCTGGTCGCAACCGGCCTCCCCAACCACCCGGGCGGGTACCCCGGCGACGGTTTTACAGTTTGGAATGTCTTGCAAAACGACCGAGCCCGCTGCGATTCGGCAGCAATTTCCGACCTTGATGTTGCCAAGAATTTTGGCTCCTGCACCAATCAAAACGCCGTTGCCAATTTTTGGGTGCCGGTCGCCATCTTGCTTGCCCGTCCCGCCAAGGGTGACCGAATGCAGCATGGACACATTGTCGCCAACCACTGCAGTTTCACCAATGACGATTGAATGGGCATGGTCAATCATCAAGCCTCGACCAAGCTTTGCTGCGGGATGAATATCTACGCCAAACACTTCAGAGACACGCATTTGCACAAAATAGGCCAAGTCACGACGCCCTTGCAGCCACAGCCAATGGCCGATCCGGTACGCCTGAACCGCTTGATATCCCTTAAAGAAAAGCAACGGCTGAAGATATCTGTTGCAAGCTGGGTCCCTATCCAGCACCGCAGTAATATCGGCGCGGGCATATTGGCCAAGTTGGTCATCGGCGGCAAATGCCTCATCCGCAATTTCCCGCAAAATCTGCTCGCTCATCTCACCAGAGGCCAGCTTTAGCGAAAACCGATAGGCCAAAGTGCGCTCAAACGAGGGGTGATGCAATATGCTTGAATGGATCAAGCCACCCAAAAGTGGCTCGGCTGCGATGGCTTGCACCGCCTCTTCACAGACACGCTGCCATACAGGATCAACTGTTGCGACGCTTTTTTTGTATTCCGCCATAGCAATGCTCCGTCAATAATATGTCCTAGACTATACTCGAAAGGTTTAGCAAAGGTCCATCGCAGCACACGACGAGTTGAGAGCCGCCTGAGCCTTTTTCCAAACGATGAGTTTTTCAATCACCAAACGCAGGCTATCAAGATACTCCAAATTGCTTGGAAAAGGCTCTGTCTGCCTTGGCCAATTCAAAGCAGACGCCATCAGGCTGCCATTTCCCCAAACGGCATGGGCAGTGCCTGTTCGCTTCACAAACTTATCGGCTGCATGGGCCCGAAATAGCATCTCGTTGGCAGCCGCCGCTTTCATCTGCGGCGGCACGTTTTGCAAAGAGCGTGCCGCCGCAATAATATCCCCCATCAGAACCTGACGCATTTTTTCGTCCCGTTTCAAAGAACAAGACTAGAGAACAGCCCCGGCCCAAACCGATCAGAAAGTTGTGCCACGGATATCGTTACTGTGCCCCCGACCGCGTCAGCCAGCTGTGCGCTGCTCGCATAGGTCCAGTTGCCTACAGCGGTCTGAACCTCTCGAACTAGATTTCCCGCAGCAAAAACCCGAATGAGATACTGCTCTTGCGCCTCTCCCAGAGGCACCTCAAACGATTCCCAACTGTCGCCATCTATCCGTGTGCGCCGCACCCAAGAAACCGCGAGTTCCCCATTTGACTGTGCCACAGCTTTCAGCTGTGCCGGCGCATAAGGGCGCAGGCCAATTCCAGAAAACGCCTCAACCAAATGCACAACATTCGCATCGTCCACACCCCGCCCAGCCGCACCAATGCGATAGTTGCGTGCCAAGCCCCGTGCAGATTGCGCCAATTCTATTTGTTGCAAGGCACTGTTCAAAAGAACGACCAAACTGCCGGCAGGCCAATTGGCGGGAGTCACCCCGTCCGTACCCAATTGGCCCCGCAAACGATGGCTTAAATCATACACCCCCGGTTCGACTAAGTGAGCATCCGAAAACTGAAAGACCTCCCAAGTGTCGGTGCTTCCGTCCCCAATCGCCACCGCATTTACCCCGTTCAATACGGCAAGCTCATCCGCTGACGAAAGCTCGCCATAACTTAGCTTTACCCGCAAGGCCTCGCCCCTATCCCACAGCCCAGGCTTGGCTGCGGCAAGATGCGTTTGGGTCACGCCAACCGTAGAAGGACGTGATATCAATCGGTTGAGGCGGTAACCTGCGTCCTCAACGGCGCTCCATACCGCGACGGATTCGGGCCAAGGCCGCGCTGTCACGGCAATATGTGGCGCGTTTTCAACCTCATCCCCTGTCAAAAGGGGCAAATCAAGAAACACGGGATACACTGGAACCGGCGCCACAAACTGATTTACCTGTCGGCGTTCATCTGCCGCGTCCGAATGCGTATAGATCGAACGCTCAATGCGAACCGCTTCAACCAGTGCCGCGTCTGTTTGTTCAATGCGGTCGATGCGGTATTGGGTGCCAGCAAGGTCAACCACATCCCCCGCCCCCAAATGCGCCAGCGAGCGCGGCAAAGCAAAGCGGGAACTATCCCGCGCAACGCGAGCCTCGGAAAGCCAACGTTCTGCAATGCTGCGCCCCTCGGCATCCGTCAAGGCAAGTGCAAGTTCGCTCTGCGATACCCCAAAGCTTTCTTCATCCGGAAAGATTGCCTCAACCTGCCGCGCACCAAAATCCGCCTCGGCCTCAACAAAGTTCAGGCGCACCCGACCGGCTGTTTCCGCCTCGGGCGTGCGCGTCGCCTCAATCGCGCCCTTCAAATCCGCGCTATCAACCAGATGCTCTCCATCCAAAATATTTGCCCTTTGGGTGCCACGCATTTGAAACACAAGCTTGCCCTCGCGCTCGATCGCTTCAAATGCATAGGCAAGCATGAGTGGCTGCAACGCTGCCCGCGCCGTTCCAACGCCTTCGGGCACATACCCACGCACCACGCCAAACAGGCCAGACACATCAAAATGTTTTAGTCCTGAGCGTTCGCAAATTTCGGCCACAACAAGCGACAGCGGCTGGTTTGCGCTGCGTCCGGTTAACCAATGGCCACGCGAATAATTCTCTCCATCGGACCAAACCTCTTGGTTGTTCGGGAATTGAGGAAATGGCCGCGCATCCCAAGCCCAGACATGCGCCCGCTCCATATCCAACATCGGCGCACCATAGAGCGCCGAGACGGGGTTGTTTTCCGCCTTTGCCCAAGTCAGCGCCATCGCACGCAAATATTGCATTTGCATCGTATCATCGCGGCGGCCGTTCGAATATTTTGGCAAACTAGATTCAGATGATTTCGGATCAAGAAACTTGTTGGGCTGGTTGGCCCCTTTGTCGATTGCGGCACACCCATATTCGGTGAAACGAATAGGCTTTGATTGTGGCATCCAATCTGTCGCTACAAGCTGACGTTCGCCATCAATCCGTTCATAGTGATCATTCAACCACCAGCTTTTCAGGTCTTTATAGCGAAACACCCAAGGCTCATCATGCGCTCCATCCTCAATTGGCAAACGGCGTTGTGCCGCCTCGCCTTCAAGGCTGTCATAATACCAATCAAACCCTTCCCCGCCCAAGACATTGCTGCTGAGATAATCCAAGTCATAGATTGATTTAAATTCAGAATCTGCGTGATCATCACCGTCACGCCAATCTGAAAGTGGCATGTAATTGTCGATACCGACAAAATCGATATTCGGGTCGGCCCAAAGCGGGTCAAGATGAAAATACACGTTCCCATCGGTCTGATACCCGAAATACTCTGTCCAATCAGCCGCATAGGTGATCTTGGTCTCTGGCCCCAAAATGCCCCGCACATCGGCGGCAAGCTGGCGCAAAGCAGCAACCGCGGGAAAACTATCCGCCGCACCCCTGATCTGGGTCAACCCTCGCATTTCAGACCCTATGCAAAACGCATCAACCCCACCCGCAAGCGCACATAAATGGGCATAATGCAGTACAAACCGCCGATAGCGCCATTCATTCGGACCCGCATAATTGACCACATTCCCGGACGTAGAAAAATCTGATGCCGATGCGGTTCCGAAAAACGCGGCGACCTCGGCTTCGGCGGCCGCACTTCGGTCAGGGCTGGCATCGCGGCCTGGTGCTACCGACAGGGTGATCCTGCCGCGCCAAGGCAGTTTCGCCTGCGTTGCCGCATCCGAATACGGGTCTGGCAATGTATTCGAATCCAATTGCTCCATAAGGATAAACGGATAAAACATGACCTCTTGGCCACCGAAACGAACAGCTGTGATCGCCTCGATGACCGATGCATCACACGGCGTACCCCCATAAATTGACCGCCCAGTCACTTTGGGAAGCTCGGCTGCCGCACCGCGTGCGATGCCTCCGGCCCGCCATGCCATAGCTGTCACGTTTTGCGCCGTTTGCTCGACCTTTGGCTGAACCAAGCAGGTCGAGCACCGCAGATCATTGCCAAACCAAGACACGATCAACGAGACCGACGCCACATTCGGCAATTCCCCGTTTAATTGTGCAAGCGAGGTCACGAAGTCACTTTTGCCCGAGGCAGAATGCACATTGGCACTTCGGCTAAGGCCCGGACCATCGTTAAAATGCAACGCAGTGGTGGCCAAAGCATACTCGCCCGTGCCCGGCATCATTGCCACAGCTTTCACTGAACGCGCCAGATCCACGGTCGTCTCGGCATAGTCGCCTTGCGCTGGCCGAACCACCTCAAAGGTCATCTGCGGCACACGGTTGCCATAACTCGACAGATCAAGATCTTCGATCACCACATAGGCAATCCCGCGATAGCTTGGCGCGTTAGCCGCCCCTTCTACCGCCGCAATCTTGGGGTCAGGCTGCTGATCTTCGGTGCCGCGATACACCCGCAGATTGATTGTATCCGGATCAATTTCCGCACCATCAGCCCAGACGCGGCCAATGGTCGAAATCTCGCCCTCACACAATGCGACAGCAAAACTAACCGTATAAGTATAGCGCGTGACACTTGATTTTGGTGCACCTTTCCCGCCGCTGCTTTGCGTGGTGGAGCTTTCTTCAAAACGCGTTGCCCAAATAATATGGCCCGCGGTGCGCATGCGCCCGTAGATTTGCGGAACAGCCGCACCCTCTGATGCCCCTGCAATCCTAAACCGGTCCACACGGCCGGTTTCAACGGCTTCCGAGCCGGACCCAAGCAAACGCTGGTCGATAACCCGGCCCAAAGTGGCGCCAATGGCACGGCCAATAACCGCACCAGACAGGCCCAAGACCGTGCCCCCAAACCCCGCCCCGGCGGCGGCCCCAACAGCTGACAGCAGAATCGTCGCCATTCATAGCACTCCTTCTGGTATTTCAAACCGCGCAATCACGCGTCGCCCCCACGGCTCGGACAACGGGCTTTCAATGACACCATGCCCCGTATAGGCATGAATAAAGCTGGGATTGGGGGCACAAGGCCCCGCGATCCCGATATGTTTAGCAACACTGCCTTGGCGCATGCGAAACAACAGCACATCGCCCGCCCCCTTATGGCCCTTAGCCACAGGCCGCAACCAGCGAAACGCCGCACGCATTAAGACCTCATCACGCCCCGGCTCTGCCCAATCGGCAGTATAGGCGGGGACGCGTTCAGGCTCTTGCCCCAACACAACCCGCCAAACGCCGCGCAACAGGCCGAGGCAATCTGTCCCCGCCCCTTTTACGCTGGCCTGATGAACATAGGGCGTGCCAATCCAGCTTCGCGCCTCGGCAACAATGCGGTCTTGATGCGGGTTCATCGCACCAGGCTCCCGCCATCGTTCGACTGCGACGAGATCGGATATGACGTTAGCCATTCTTCACCCGGAATATCCGGAAATCCCCGAAAATTCAGAAAGTTATCAAACTTCAACCGGCAGGTTTCGCCGCGTTTGTCACAGCCCGCCTCTAGCCTGACAACATCACCAACCTCAAGCTTTGGGCCGAGCCCCTGCCACAGTTCCACCTTCCGCCCGCCACTGACAATCCGATCATTTTTGACAATGCCGATCACCCCCGTCGCAGCGCCAGTAAGCGCCTTCAGACGGCCTTTTTCAAACCACCGGTCCTCAAACTCCGAAAGATCCGAGAAAACCAACACACGATTTTCAGAAATGGATTCCACCATCAACTCGGTCGAATAGCCCGGCTGCGACAGGTCAAACCCGCACTTCCCATCGCCCAGAATGGCGGGGCAACTGCGCTGAAACGCGCGGCCCTGCGGTTGGTTCAGTGCCTCGGTCAAGCCCCGTAATTCGGCCTGAAATGCACCGCCCGCGCGTGTTATCTCGCCAATCGTACCGCGAAACGTCAGGGCACGGCTTTCGGTATCGGTCCAGTTCACGTCCCAACCAATCAAATCAGCACCGTCAAACCTGCCTGCCAAAATATCTGCCTCGGTCATTCCCAGATCAGACAAGGCCCCGGCAGCCTCGGTATTATCAACCGACAAACCGGTGGTCTGCTGCAAGGCCCGCGCTGTAAGGCCCGAATTGGCAGCGTAAGTTTTACCGCCAAAATCAAGATCAGTATCGTGGTCGGTAAAGCCAAACCAAAACCCATCTTTGCGCAAAATTTCCCAAGCATGACAAACGGTTGTGGTTCCCGTCGCCAAATGTTCATACAGCCCCTCTGCACCCGCCATCAAACTCTCAGCTCCAATACTGGCACACTCGGCACACTGCCTGCGCGAAAGCTCTCAACCGAGGTTTGGATCTGGTCGGTATCAAAGCGCACTGGCACGTCAAACTCGAACCCGGCAGTGATACGCACGCCGGGGTCCGGCGGTGTGGGAAAAGAAATCTGGCCGCGCGTCACATCAACCGAAAATTCCAGGGACTCCACCTTTGGGTCACCCGCGATCGCCACCAAGACCGTACCCAAAACGGGCTTTACAATGGGGCGCACATAGCTTTGCTCGCCCGATTGATAGGTTTTGGACAACGAAAAAACCAACCGTTCGCCGTCACCCAGCCCAATAAGCTGATCATCCGCCGACACCGTCTTTGACGGCAAACAGGATTTATAGTCCGGCCAATCCTTCCACCGAAAGCCGAACAGCTGGCCGCGCCGCGCCTCGTAAAACGCGATCAGCGCCTCGACATCATCAAGACTGCGCAGGCTGACCCCCGCGTCATAATGCCTGCGCGAATGGGCCCAAGGGGTGTTGCGCTCTTCAAACCCGTTGGCAAGCGTCACAATCTCGGTACGCCGTTCAGGCCCACCAACCGACCCAAAGCTAAGGTTTGCCGGAAACCGTATCTCATGAAATCCCATAACCTGCCCTTACCTATTCCGTTGCCCGCGTGACAAAGCCCGCGACGCTTGCGCCGCAATCTGGCTTTGACTGCGCTGAAAGCCTGCGACATCGGGCGAAGAAATATTCATCACCACTGTCACCGATTGCCCCCCGCCCGCCGATTGCACGCCAAGTCGCCCATCCGCGCCGCGCGCCAATGGCATAATCGCCTCTGGCCCCGCCTCACCCATCAACCCGGTAGCGCCCCGCATTGGAAAATGGGTTGGCGATGATACAACGCCGCCCTTGGCAAAGGGCATCACACGTCCTTGTGCAAACGCGCCGCCATTGGCAAAGGGCATTACCCCGCTTAACAGCGAATTCACCCCATTCGCCACAAGACCGCCAAGCGCGTTTTGGACCGGTTTCATCGCCACCGCATACACCGTGTCAATCATCGTCTGGGCGACCCCGTTCAGCGCATCCGACAGCTTAACCCCGTCAAAAACCAACCCGTCAAAGGCCCGCCGCAGCCCGCCACCAATGCTGGTCGACAGCGTGTTCACCTCGCGCCCTGTGAAAACAAGGCTCTCCCGCATCCGCGAAAGCTCACTCTCAAACGCGCCCACCATGCCGCCTGCACCGTCCAACGATACCTCAAGCGCGGCAATCTGGTCTTCCAATCCGGATATATCAGCCATCTGTCGGCTCCCTTTTCACATCTGGAAAAGCACGCGCCAAATCCTCAAGGCGCGCGCGGGTTAACGGGGCAGCGCTGGCCTGCGCACCCAGCTTGATGCGCAGTTCTACCGGCGTCAGCCGCCAAAACGCATCAGGCTGTAGGCCCAAACCGTGCAGGCCCACCTGCATCAGCCCTGCCCAATCGATCCCTGTCATGTCTCACCCGGGGTCGCAAAAGCCCGCGCCAACAGCTCGGCCGCACAGCGTGCTGCCTCGACTGGCCCACCGCCAATATCGACAGTGCGCAAATCCGCCGCCGTACCTTGCCAACCACCGCCACGCAGGCCCGCCACCAACAGTGCCAGCACATCCCGCGTCGAAAATCGTCCAGCTTCAAACCGCTCGACCAACTCAATCAGTGAGCCAGTTTCCAACACCGCCTCCAACTCGGCCAGCGCTCCCAGCGTCAGCTTGGCCACATAGCGTGTGCCGTCCAGCACGACCGCCACCTCTCCTGCCCAAGGGTTCGCCATCATAGCGCCGTAAACGTCAAAGCACCGGCCGAGGCCATCGTCATCTCATAGGTTGCCTCGCCATTGTGGTTGCCCGAATACTCAATAGACGACAGCTGGAACGGCCCCTCAACAACGCCGAAATCAGGGATAATCACTTGAAAAGACGGGATTTCGGCGTCAAAGAAAATCTGGCGCGCGCGCTCATCAGTGCTGGCATCGCGAAACACACCCGACCCGGAAATCGACGCCGTCTTCACGCCAGCCCCCGCCAACAATTCACGCCAGCCGCCGCTGCTTTCCAGGCTCGTCACATCCACTGTTTCGGCGTTGAAACTGATGCGCGAGGCCCGCAAGCCCGCAATCGTCTCGAAACTCCCGTCGCCGACCATATCCAGTTTGATCAACAGATCCTTACCGTTTTGAACAGCCATCGCACATCTCCATTTTTGAAAGATCACCTTGCCCAAACGGGCATAGGCCTAGTCCTCAACCCGCGCCCGAAAGCTCAGATCAATCCGCCGCGTCAAGCCGGTGTCCAACCGCCGCGCCTTGGCCTTTAAAAACCGCAAGCCCACCAAATTCCCGCGCGTCAACGCCAGCGGCGCATCGATCAGCGCATCCGATACCGCAACCGCCACATCCTTGGCCGCCTGAAACCCCGCCGCATCCGAAATCACGGCCACGGTAAGGCGATGCTCGGCACCGCCGCCGGTTTTATCCGACTGGTCAATCACATCCTCGGGCCCGATCAACACAAACGTCCCTGTGCCACTGCCCGACGGCATCGCATCCAACACCGACACCCCCGCAAGCGTCGCAGTCTCCGTCAATCGCCCATAAATCGCGGCCTGAAGCGCCGCCGCGGCCCCATAGCTCATGACGGCACCTCCTCGCGTACAAAGCACACCAAATAGCGCCCGGTATCATCGCGCTCTGTCACTGCCAGAATGGTAAAAATCCGCGCGTCTTCACGAAACCGCTGCCCTGCGACAGGGCGCGACGCCGCCCCCTGCGGTGCCCCCCGCACCGTGATGCGATAAGGTACGGTCGATAAAACCACCTCCTCGCCCGATGTATCGCGCCCTGTGCCGGGCAAAACCTCGGCCCAAAGCGTGCCAATTACGGCCCAACTCAACGCAATCCCGCCCATGCCATCGACGGTTTCAACCGGCCCTTCCAGCACCAGCGCGCGTGACAGGTTTACCCCCTTCATGCGCCCGCCCCCCCCAGCACCCGTACCGTGCGCCAACGCTCGATCAACGTGACCACACCAAAAGGCAGGCCTGCATCGCCGCTCATCCCACCATCATGGCGGCGCTCGTAATACTCGGCCGCCAGCATCAACACGGCCTGCGCCAGATCAGCTGGCACATCGGCCCAATCCGGCCCAAAGCCCGCAACGAAGGTCACCTCGACCGCACCGCCCATCGGTACCTGCGGCAGCATAAACCCTTGGGGCTGAACTTTGGGCCGGTGAATATCTTGCACCAAACGGTACAAAGACGCAGGGATGACCTCTACCGCCCCCTCTCTGTCAAACAGCGAGATCTGAGTGATGCTGCGCACGGGGGCCACCGGCAAGGCCTGCTCACCACCGCCGCGCCAATCCTCCAGCCGCCACAAATAGCCGCGTTCAATCAACACCTTGCCAATGCGGCCCTCAATCGCCGCCATGGCCGCACGCAGATAGCTCTCAATCAGCCCATCCTGCATCCCGTCATCGGCAAACCCGGTGCCAAGCCGCAGATGGTTTTTCAACGCCTGCACCGGCAAGGCCAGCGTAGGAACCGTTGTCTGCTCGATCAACATCATCTCTTATTCTCCGATAAATCTGCCTAAAACCGTCGGCCAAAAATTGGACGCACACCCCGCATCGCTCGATCGGGTGGGAGCAGCTAGACGACCCGGGTCAGGGTCGAACCCAAGTGCGCGCCCAAAATCCGACCCCTTTTCTAAGGGTCGGGCCTTCGCAGTCGCCGCTTAAGACACCGCGAATTTCAGCAGTTTGATTGCCGCAAAGTCGGAAACATCGCCGCCCACGCGCTTGGTCGCATAGAACAAAACATGTGGTTTCGCGCTAAAGGGGTCACGCATAACCCGCAGGTCAGGACGCTCGGCAATCGTGTAGCCATTGGCAAAATCACCAAAGGCAACCGCATAGGCCCCTGCCGCAATATCCGGCATATCCTCGGCAATCAGCACCGGATAGCCCATGAGGCGTGCAGGCTCACCAGCCGCCAGACCATCCGACCACAAGAAGCGGCCATCGGCATCTTTCATCTTACGCACGGCCCCTGCGGTTTTCGAGTTCATCACGAAACTCGCATTGGCGCGGTAGGTCGCATCCAGCGCATAAACCAGATCCACGATCGCATCGACTGGGTTGGCCGCTTGGAAATCACCAGCCTCACCAGTCGCGATATAACCAAGGTTGCCCCAAGTCCAAACATCATCCGCCACCGCCGTATGGTTTAGGAAACCGCGCGGTTTATCGACACCATTGCCCGCCACAAAAGACGCAGCCTCGGCGCGCATAAACTTGTCAGCGATACGGCCTGCAAGCCAGCCCTCAACGTCAAATGCCGCGTCATCCAACAAACGCTGGCTGGCCTTTGGCATCGCGGACAGTTCGTGCAGCGGGATCGAGATACGCTCAATCGTCGGGGCACCGGTTTCCACCTGCGGCCCGCTTTCGGTTGCCCAGCCAGACCCCACGTCGGTGTGGTCAATCAGCACATCAAACGACGTCGCCTCAACCTGCACCACATTCGCAATTGCACGGATTGACGAGGTCGATTTCAGGCTCGACCGAATGCTATCCGCCGTCTGCGGGTCGACCAAATAGCCACCCTCGGCATTGACCGACGTGTTCAGGCCTTTGCCTTCCAGCACAAGGCCGCGCAGGCCGTCATCATCCCCCGAACGCAAATACGCATCAAAGGCTTTCATATGGGGCACTTCCACATCCGCGTGGGCGGAAAGTGCCGGGCGGCCGTAGGTCATCGATTTGCGATCAAGCATGGTCATACGCTCTTCCTGTTGTTGCAACGCTGTCTTCACTTCGGCCTGAAAGCCGCTGAATTCTTTCAAAAATCCGGCCATTGCGGATTTCACTTCCGCACCCGGATGCTGGGCCTCAGGGAATACTTCCCCAGCCCGAGCCTTTACCTCGGTCATCATTAATTCCTTTTGGGTTTCAGTCGTGAAAGCCGCTTTAGCGGGCGGCTAAGTCCCGGCGCGCATCCTCAAAAATCTGCGCCACACTGCGCCAAGTGTCGGCAAGCGCATCGCCCTTCGCCGCCACCCGTGCTTCGGAAAGCATCGGGAACGTCACCAGTGACACCTCCCAAAGCTCCAGTTCCGACAAAAGCCGCTGGCCTTTGCCATCCTTTTCGGCCCGCAACGTGCGGTAGCCGATAGAAAGCCCGTCAATCGCGCCAGCAGCCAGCAGTGCCGCCGCCTCGCGCCCCTTTTCCACATCGGTCAGAATGCGGCCTTTGACAAACAGGCCGGTGCCATCTTCTCGCACTTCATCCCACACGCCGATAGGCTGTTGGGGGTCATGCTGCCACAGCATTTTCACCCGCCGATTTGATGCCGCCAACGCCTTCAGACTGCCTGCATAAGCGCCCTTTTGCACCACATCGCCGCCCTGATCGCGCTTGCCAAACAGGCTTGCATAGCCCTCAATCAGCCGCCCATCCGTCACGATCAGCCCCGCCTCAGGCGCATGGTACTTACGCTCGGGCGCGCCATGATTATCCATATATCCCATAATCTTACCTCATTGCCGCTTTCAGTACAGCCTCGGCCCCCTGCGCCAGCAGAAAGGCCGCAACCCCGTAAACGCCCAGCCAGATCCGCCGCTCCAACCTGTCCAGCGTGCCCTCTATCTGGCCCAGCCGGTATTCCAGGCCCGACCAGCGCTCCTCGGCCACCCGCTCATTCGCATCAATCCGTGCTTGCGTCGCGTCAAAGCTGTCGTATAAATAGCGCGAGCCGCCGGCCTCTTTGCCGCGCGGGCTCATTCATCTACAGCCAAAACCGGCAGCCCAAGGATGGATCGCTTTTCGGCCTGTGTCAGAAAATCCGCCGCCCCCACGCGCGCCCATTGCTGGTCACGCTCGGTCGCAAGCGCATGCACCTGGTCCAAATCGGGCTTCAGTTCGACCTCTTCGCCGCTAAACCCCGACAACCAATGCGACAGGTTCGCCGCCACTTTGGTCACCAACGGCAACACTGTCAGGCGAAAGAAAGCGCGGTTGGCCTCTTGATAATTGGCATAGGTCGCGTCGCCTGGAATCCCCATCAGCATCGGCGGCACACCAAAGGCAATCGCGATTTCCCGCGCCGCGGCCTCTTTGGTCTTTTGGAACTCCATATCTGACGGGCTAAACCCCATCGGCTTCCAATCAAGCCCGCCTTCCAGCAGCATCGGCCGCCCCGCATTGCGCGCGCCTTGGTGATGCGAGGCCATCTCGTTCAGCAACCGGTCATACTGGTCATTCGACAACTGTGATTGCCCATCCGCGCCTTTGTAAATGATCGCCCCGCTTGGCCGCGCGGCATTATCCAACAACGCCTTAGACCAATGCGAGGCCGAGACATGCACATCCAGCGCAACCGCCGCCGCCTGCATCGGCGAAAACCCGTAATGGTCATCTTGCGGATGAAAATTGCGGATATGGCAAATCGGGTTCAACCCCGTGGTCATATCAAACCGATGCTTGCGGGCACCCACAGTATAGTCATAGGCCACCGGCCAGCCATCCGCCCCTGGCACCAGGCTCATCCGGTCCGACCGCAACACATGCAGCTCTGAGGGCAGCAAATCCACGCCTTGCACCGCCTCAAGATATGCATTGCCAGACAGCAAAAGCTGACCATAAAGCGCCTCAAACAGCTCGGCCCGCCCTTGCATCTGGTTTGGGCGGCGCAGCAGTGTCAGCAATGGATGCACGTCAAACCGCCGCTCGCAATCTTGCAAAACCAACGGCATAGACGCCGCCGTTTCCGCAATCAGTTTCACCGCACGAAACCCGATCGGGTTGCCAAGAAACCCCGTCTTGGTCAGGCTCACAGTGTCACGCGGGCTCCAGGCCACACGGCCCGTGCTGGAATAATTGATCACCGGCCCCGTGGCCGACGCCTTTTGTTCCGGCACCGCAACCTCGCTGCGTTTCAGGAAATCGAAAACCATCTGGGTCAGCTCCTTTTGTCTTTGTCTGCGGGCCCGTAGCGGTGGCCCCCTCGACTTGAAAACAATCTGATCGAAATTGATTAAAAAGCGTTAAAGTGTGCGAACGGTGGGGCGTTGCCACTTGGCCGACGCATCCAAAATCAAATCCGTCAGCGCCCAAACCAGCGCATCCACGCGGTCAGGGCTGCCCTTGCCTTGAAAGCCTGTGCCGGTCATCTGGCACATCTGGTCCTCCAACGTGCCAAGGTTCGGCAAATGCAGCACGCGCCCCTGCTCATAGAGCGCAGCCACAGGCTCGGCCCGCACGGTTTTACCCCGTGTCGCACGCACAGCACGGTAAGCCACCAGCGGGTCAATCTGGCGCATAATGCTTTCCACCATGTCGCCGCCTTGGTTCACCTCGGCCACCACACGGTCCGCCCCATGCCGCTCTTTGGCGGCAATCACCGCCCGCGCCCAAGTATCGGGCGAGGCCGCCTTGACGCTCGCATCCTCTAACACATAAGCCCGCCAAGTTTGCGGCGGCCCCTCGGTCACCGCCCCCACAACCAAAATCCCGCATTCATCCGATCCGGCATGGCCCGTCACCGGCGGGTCTACTGCCACCACAATGCGGCTCAGCGCAGGCGCACGCTCCACCCGCCCAGCCTCTAGCCGCGCAAGGGTCCACATCGCGCCTTCGGCTTCTTCCAACAGCACACCCTCAATTTCTTGTCGCCCCAGCGCCGTGCCTGCATAGCGCCGCTCGACCTCTTCAAGGAAAGACGCCGCCAGATTGGCACGGTTGGCCTGCGTAGGCGCATGGGTTGAAACGGTCGACGGGTTTTTCAACACGGCCTTCAACACCGCGACATTCTTGGGCGTGGTCGTGACAACTTGCTGCGGATGGTCCCCCAACCGCAGCGCAAATTGCAACATGTCCCACGTGTTCTGCGCGTTCGGCCATTTCGCCAACTCATCCACCCACGCTGCATCAAACTGCGGGCCCCGCAACTTCTCGGGGTTGCTGGCGGAATAGACCCGCGCCTCCGCCCCATTCGCCCAGACCAACCGCTCACGCCCCGCCTCCCACTTCGGGCGCCTGTCGGGCGGGGAGCACGCCAAAATCCCGCTCTCCCCAAAAACCATTACATCACGAACCTGATCGACGGTCTCACCAACCAGCGCCACACACCGCGCGCGACCCAAATCCTGCGGCAAAGGTCCCTCAACCTGCGCGCGCACCCACTCTGCACCGGCGCGGGTTTTCCCCGCCCCGCGCCCCCCCATAATCACCCAGCTTTTCCATGCCCCCTCAGGCGGTAATTGATGCGGCAAGGCCCAAAACTCGAACAACCACGGCAGCGCCAGCAACGCATTTTCGCTCAAGCCCTCCAAAAACTCACTCACCACTTCCGGCGTTGCGGAGGCGAGCCAACCTGCGCCCGATTTCATCGCGCGCGGCGTCAAGGTCGAGGATTTCTTCCCCGATAACACAAGCGGTATCTCTGCGGAGTTTTTCAATTTTTGTCCTTTCATCCATCACCAGTTGGAACGCGGCTTTCAAATCACGCGCCGCTTGCAATGCCGCTTTGGCATCGTTTGCATCGCCCGATTTTGCCGCCTTCACCGCCCGCGCCAGCCCCAAACCTGCGTCGCGGAACATCTCTTCCGTGGCATCCAGCAACTCTGCCATCTGCCCCTCTAGCCTTAGGAAATTTGTTGTCATTGATGTTTTGCCCATGCCTCTCGCTGCCCGAACGAGAGAATTGAAAAAGCGGCACTGGGGTCACCCCCAGGCCGCTTGCCCAACTCTTCCAGCATGTCATAAGTGGTACCGCAGACCGCGCGGTAAGTCAAGTTTTTTCAGCGTAAAATCAAATGGTTAACAGGTCGATCCAGCAACATCCTGTTAACTTTTCCCTCAATTCCCTTGCACACCACCTTCTTCGGCCTTGCCCTGCTGCGCCTCAATCGCGCGCCATTTCACCACGTTGGCGTTATGCTCTTCCAGCGTCACCGCAAAAGCATGGCCGCCCGATCCATCCGCCACAAAGAAAATATATGGCGTATCATCGGGGTGCAAAGCCGCCTCAATGCTCAACCGGCCGGGGTTGGCAATCGGCGTCGGCGGCAGACCGGTGATAACATAGGTGTTATAAGGTGTCTCACGGCGCAACTCGGATTGGCGCAAACCACGCCCCAAAATGCCCTCACCTTTGGTCACGCCATAAATCACCGTCGGGTCGGTTTGCAGCTTCATGCCGTCGCGCAGCCGGTTCACAAACACGCTGGCAACCTGCTTGCGTTCTTCAGGAATTCCAGTTTCCTTTTCCACGATAGAGGCCATGACCAACGCCTTTTCCGGCGTATCATAAGGCAAATCTGCCGCGCGATCCGCCCAAAGCTCGGCCAAAATGCGCGTCTGCTTATCCTGCATCGCGGCCACCATCACCGCACGGTCACCGCCCCGCGTCACCTCATAGCTATCAGGCGCAAGGCTGCCCTCGGGCGGTTTTTCCGCGATCGTGCCATCCAGAAACTCGGCCCGCCGCAGCATTTCCACCACCTGCCAAGACGTCACCCCCTCGGCCAAGGTCACACGGTAGCGCAGATCCTTGTCTTGGGCGGCATCCACATAGCTTTGCGGCGCCGCATCTGCCGTTGGGTCGAATGAGACAACCTCAACATAGCGGTTTGTCACCGGGTCCAGCTCACGCAAAATCACATCGGCCGAGGCAATCCCGATCCGGAAGTTAACCTCACGTCCACAGGTTGATTGCCCGCCTGCGGTCAAAATATCCAACACCTGCGCCATTGATGACGCGGCAGGCACCAAATAGCTGCCGAACTTCAAATCCTTGCCTTGGTCGGAATAATCCGCGCCAATGCGGAAAATCCGCGCGTCCGAAATCACACCACTGGTCTCAAGCGTCCGGCTGACCGAGGACAACGACGCGCCCCGATCCACCTTGACACAGGCCGCATCAACCAGCGGCCCCGGCCCCGAAAACTCTTTGCGCCCCCAGGCCAACAGCCCCGAGGCAATGACCAAAAGAACAATGAACAATGTCAAAGCATTAGACGCAATCGCTCGCCACATTATGCGGATACCTTACCAATGATCAGGCTTGCATTGGTGCCGCCAAACCCGAATGAGTTGGACAGCGCGACATCAATCTTACGCCTCACCGCTTTATTCGCCGCAAGGTCCAGTTTCGGCGTCACAGCAGGGTTATCAAGGTTGATCGTCGGCGGCGCAATCTGGTCGCGAATGGCCAGAATACAGAAGATCGCCTCAACAGCACCAGCAGCGCCCAACAAATGCCCAATCGCCGATTTTGTCGAAGACATCGTAGCCCCCGCCGCCGCATCGCCCATCAACCGCTCTACCGCGCCCAGCTCAATCGTGTCGGCCATCGTGCTGGTGCCATGCGCGTTGATGTAATCGATATCCGCAGGCGTCAGCCCAGCCCGCTTTAAAGCCATGGCCATGCTGCGATATCCACCATCACCATCCTCGCTTGGCGCTGTGATATGGTACGCATCGCCCGACATGCCATAGCCCAAAACCTCGGCATAAATCTTGGCACCGCGCGCCTTGGCGTGCTCGTATTCTTCCAGCACAACCACGCCCGCGCCTTCGCCCATGACAAACCCGTCACGGTCCGCGTCATAAGGGCGCGATGCCTTGGTCGGGTCATCCGCGCGCTTGGTCGACAGCGCCTTACAGGCGTTAAACCCGGCAATCCCAATCTCTGAAATCGGGCTTTCCGCGCCGCCCGCAATCATCACATCGGCATCATCAAACGCAATCATCCGCGCTGCATCACCAATCGCATGCGCCCCAGTCGAACAGGCCGTCACCACTGCATGGTTAGGCCCTTTAAAACCAAAGCGAATCGAAACCTGCCCCGACACAAGGTTGATCAACGCACTGGGAATAAAGAACGGGCTGACCCGCTTGGCACCGCGTTCTTTGATCAACACAGCGGTTTCGGCAATCGACGACAAGCCGCCAATCCCCGACCCGATCATCACACCGGTCCGGCAGCGCTCTTCCTCGGTTGCAGGCTCCCAGCCCGAATCCTGAACGGCCTGTACCGCCGCTGTAACGCCATAAAGGATAAAATCATCAACTTTGCGGCGGTCTTTTGGCGCCATCCAATCGTCTGGGTTAAATGTGCCATCGGTGCCATCGCCCAGCGGAATCTCGCAGGCATATTGCGTAATCACCCCTGCAGGGTCAAAGCGCGTAATTGGCCCAGCCCCCGACTGCCCAGCAATCAGCCGCGACCACGTCTCTTCAACACCACACGCCAGCGGCGTAACCATCCCAAGACCCGTGACAACCACTCGACGCATCGGCATCCTCCGCATTAATTTTCAACCTATAGGCACAGTTACACGCCAAGCCCGCGCCGCGCAACATAAGGCGGCATCAATCGGCACTTTGACGCCTCTAAAAACGGCACGAAACATACGAAAACGGCACCCGCAAAGGGGTGCCGTTTAACGCAAACTTCAGATCGAAAGCCTATCAGACAGCGCCAGTGATAAACTTTACCGCGTCGCCAAAGGTCTGGATGGTTTCAGCAGCGTCATCCGGAATCTCAATCCCGAATTCTTCTTCAAACGCCATTACCAGCTCAACGGTATCAAGGCTGTCCGCGCCCAGGTCGTCGATGAACGAGGCATTTTCAATTACCTTGTTCTCTTCAACGCCCAGATGCTCGACGACGATCTTCTTTACGCGGTCAGCGATGTCGCTCATGTCATTTCCTTACTCAGTTACGGGCCATACATCCCGATTTTTTTCTCAAGCTCATTCGAGCGGCTCACCCCGGAATGCCCAGGCAACCAAAGCACAAACCTGCCCTTTGGCGTTATCAGCGCCGCCTATATCATAGTCTTGGGGAATGGCAAACGCTTTCAGTTGGTAAGATGTAGGGCCATTGCCCCCAGCAAATCAAGGGGGCAATGATAATGGCCCCTTAAATCATCGCCATACCGCCGTTAACGTGCAACGTGGCACCTGTCACATAGCCCGCTTCTTTGCTGGCCAAATACAAACAGGCCGCCGCAATCTCGCTGGCCTCGCCCATCCGGCCCGCAGGCACTTGGGTCAAAATCTTGGACTTTTGGTCGTCTGTCAGCTTTTCGGTCATGGCAGTGGTTATAAATCCGGGCGCCACACAGTTCACTGTAATCCCACGGCTTGCCACCTCATAGGCCAGCGATTTTGACATCCCCACCATGCCCGCCTTGCTGGCCGCATAATTCGCCTGACCGGGGTTCCCCGTCGTCCCAACGACGGATGAGATGTTCACAATCCGCCCCCAACGCGCCTTCATCATCCCGCGCAAAACCCCACGGCACAACCGGAAGGTCGAGGTCAGGTTCACCTCCAAAACACTCGCCCATTCATCATCCGACATGCGCATGAACAGGTTATCGCGCGTAATCCCTGCATTGTTCACCAACACATCAACCGACCCCATCGCCGCCGCCGCCGCCTTTGGCAAGGCTTCAACAGATGCAGCATCCGACAAATTGCAGGTCACCACATGCGCACGGCTGCCCAGCTCGGCGGCCAGCGCCTCCAACGGTGCCTCACGCGTCCCAGACAGTGCCACTGTAGCCCCCGCAGCATGCAAAGCCCGCGCAATATCACCGCCGATACCGCCCGAAGCGCCGGTTACCAAAGCATTCTTACCCGTCAAATCAAACATCTCTTATCCTCATGTCTCTACAAACGCGCCCAACCTAAAACCCTCTCGGCTTTCTTTTCGGCACAAATATCCCGCAGGGGGGTCTGGGGGGCGGCGTACGCCCCCCAGCTCTCGCCCCAAAAATAAAAGTTAGCCCTTAAGCGCCGCAATATCCTCAGGCACGCCCACGTTGCGCTGCACCGTCTCGCGCTCGATCCGCTTAATCATGCCCGACAACGCCTTGCCCGCGCCAATTTCCCAAAACTCGGTCACACCAGCGCCAACCAGCCATTGCACAGATTCACGCCAACGCACCTCGCCCGTGACCTGCGCCACCAACAGTTTACGCACATCCGCCGCATCACGCACCGCTTCGGCCCGCACATTGGCGACCAGCGGCACTATCGGGTCCCGAATTTCGACACCTGCCAAGGCCTCCGCCATCACAAGCGCTGCAGGTTCCATCAACGAACAGTGAAACGGTGCCGAAACCGGCAACAACAGCGCCCGCTTGGCGCCCGCAGCCTTGGCAATCTCACAGGCCCGCTCTACCGCCGCCTTATGGCCCGAGATCACGACTTGCGCAGGGTCATTGTCATTGGCCACCTGACAAACCTCATCGCCAGCAGCCTCGACCGCTACGGCCTTGGCCCCTGCATAGTCCAGCCCCAACAAGGCCGCCATTGCGCCCACACCGACAGGCACCGCCGCTTGCATCGCTTCGCCGCGAATGCGCAGCAACCGCGCGGTATCGGCCAGGCCAATCGAACCCGCCGCACAGAGCGCCGAATATTCCCCAAGGCTATGCCCGGCCACAAAAGCCACATGCGCAAGCCCCAAACCCTCGGCCTCCAACGCGGCCAACGCAGCCAAAGACGTGGCCATAATAGCAGGCTGTGCGTTTTGCGTCAGGGTCAAATCCTCGATCGCCCCCTCCCAAATCAGCGCCGACAGCTTTTCCCCCAGCGCCTCATCCACTTCATCAAACACCGCGCGCGCGGCCGGATAAGCCTCGGCCAAGGCGCGCCCCATCCCGATGGTTTGCGATCCCTGCCCTGGGAAAACGAATGCTCTGCTCATAGTTCCTCCGAATATCTGTTACCTTGGCATAGCGCAGCCCTTGCGCCTTCGCAATATTTCGCGCGCCGCACCCTTTTAAGGCTGAAACCGCGCATCCTGCGAAACCACGGCATCAAACAGGCCAAAGGCAAGCGTAGCAACCGAGGTTCCAAGCACCTCATCCCGCCCCAAGGCCGCCCCCACCAACGGGTTCTTGGCAATGTTGCGCCCCGCCGCATCAATCACCATAACCGCTGGCCCCGTCTCTCCCACAGTATAGAGTAACGACACCGCCACGCGGTCCGATGCCCCAGTCCCTTCACCCCAAGCGCCAATAATCAAATCCATATTGGCGGGGTGGTCGGCCAAATCGGCCCCCACTGTCCAGTTCACAAAATAACTGGCAACGGTCTCGGCACCTTCCACATGTACAATCCCCCAAATCGCGCGGGTTACTCTGCCACAACAGGCGCATTCTCCTGCCTTCTCGCCCAAAGGCTCTACTTCATACGCCACGTTCACCATCGCTCCCCATACTTTATCCAAGCCACCATGCGGCAAAACCAATCCCAAAAACAGCCCTTGCACCACGGCCCGTACGGCTTACTGTGCCAGAACCACACCCGAAAGGCTGCCCATGACCCTGACCGTCTTTTGCGCCGTCATCGCGGCAGCCTTGCTGCATGCCGTGTGGAACGCGATGGTCAAAGGCGGGCGCGACAAACAGCTTAACATGGCCGGGGTCATCGTCGGGCACCTGCCCCTGGCCATACTGGCAATCTTGTTCTCGCCCCTGCCCACGGTCGCCAGCCTGCCCTACCTTGTGGCAGGGGCATTGCTGCACTTTGGCTACCAGCTCTTTTTGCTACGCTCCTATAACGCGGGCGACCTGACCCAAATCTATCCTATCGCGCGCGGCTCGGCCCCGATGCTGGTGGCGGCGGTCTCGGTCCTGTTCCTTGGTACGCACTTGGAACCGATGGAAATCGCGGCCGTCGCCACCATCGGCATCGGCATCCTGTCTATTGCCTTGACCCATAAATCCGCTGGCCGCCTTAACATGACCGGCACGAAACTAGCGCTGATCACCGGCGGTTTCATCGCGTCTTACTCGCTGGTCGATGGCATTGGCGCCCGCCATGCAGGCACCGCACTTGGGTTCTACGGATGGCTTGGCAGCGCGAATGCCATCATCCTGCTCGCCTATCTGAAACGCACGGCGCCCCACCAAATCCCCGCACTCTGGACCCACGGCAAACGCGCCTTCTTTTTCGGCGGTGCTGCCAGCTTTACCGCCTATGCGCTGGTGATCTGGTCATTTACCCAAGCGCCCATCGCGCTTGTCACCGCCCTGCGCGAAACCTCGATCATCTTTGCGCTGCTGATCGGCGTGTTTTTCCTGAACGAAAAGCTCAACCTTGCCAAAGTCGCCTCAACCGCGATCACCCTCGCCGGCGTGGCGCTGCTGCGCCTCGCAAAATAACCCCCACACAGCATAAACCCTTGCGCCAAACTCCAGCCCCAGCTATACGCGCACGATCTTGTCGCACTATATCTTTTGATCCGGTGCAGCCTCTCGTGGTCGGGACGCGGCAAGATGGTGACCCCGACCTATGAAATGCGCCATAAGTTAATGAACGGAGACAGCATGCCGCTATACGAGCATGTCATGATCGCGCGTCAGGATCTTTCCAACACGCAAGCCGAAGGGCTTATCGAACACTTCTCCACAGTTCTCTCGGACAACGGCGGCAAAGTTGTTGAGCACGAGTACTGGGGCGTGAAGACGATGGCCTATAAGATCAACAAAAACCGCAAGGGCCACTATGCCTTTCTGCGCTCGGATGCACCCGCAACCGCAGTTCAGGAAATGGAACGCCTGATGCGCTTGCACGATGACGTGATGCGTGTGCTGACCATTAAGGTTGACGCCCACGAAGAAGGCCCATCCGTGCAAATGCAAAAGCGTGACGACCGTGAACGCGGCGACCGTGGCGACCGCCCCGATCGTGGTGACCGCGGCGACCGTACGCGTCGTTGATCTAAGGCTTAGGAAAGGACCATTCAAATGGCGAATAAACCCTTCTTCCGTCGCCGCAAGGTCTGCCCGTTCTCGGGTGACAATGCACCGGCGATTGACTACAAAGACACACGTTTGCTGCAACGCTACGTGTCCGAGCGTGGCAAAATCGTGCCATCGCGTATCACTGCCGTTTCGGCGAAAAAGCAGCGTGAACTGGCCCGTGCGATCAAACGCGCTCGCTTCCTCGCTTTGCTGCCATATGCTGTGAAATAAGGAGCAACTGATATGAAAGTGATCCTTCTTCAACGCGTGGCCAAGCTGGGCCAAATGGGCGACATCGTAAACGTAAAAGACGGTTTTGGCCGCAACTACCTGTTGCCCCAAGCCAAAGCTTTGCGTGCCAACGATGCGAACATCAAATCTTTTGAAGCGCGTAAAGTTCAACTCGAAGCGCAAAACCTTGAAACCAAAAAAGAGGCCGATGCAGTTGCAGCGACTCTTGACGGTCAGGTTTTTGTCATCATCCGTTCCGCATCCGATGCAGGCGCGCTCTATGGTTCCGTCACCACCCGTGACGCAGCCGATGCCGCAGCAGAAGCTGGCTTTACGGTTGATCGCAACCAGGTTGTTCTGGACCGTCCAATCAAAGAATTGGGCCTGCATACCGTTTCGGTCGTGTTGCACCCAGAAGTGACCGCGCAATTCTCGGTCAACGTGGCTCGCTCGGCTGAAGAAGCCGAACTGCAAGCTGCTGGCAAATCCATTCAGGAATTGGCAGCCGAAGCAGAAGCCGCAGCAGAGTTCGAAATCGCCGAATTGTTCGACGAAATGGGCGCTGCAAACGAGGACGGCGAGGACATGGGCCGCGATTAATCGCACCCGTTCCGATAAAATTGAAAACCGCGCAAGGGCAATCTCGCGCGGTTTTTTTATGACCGCCCACAATATCTACACGTGACGCGTCCGCGTTTTTGGGCATCTTTGCCCCAAAGACCTTGCCCGTTTAGCCCCCATACCCTATAGCGCCGCAACCCCGCATCAAAGGCTTGCCCCAATGCCCGCATTCTCAAACGCTGTTTTCTTTTGCCACGGCGCCCCCGGCAGCCCACAAGATGCAACAGTTTTGCCCCCCATGGGCAACGACACCCTGCTTATCGCGCATGATATCTTTGCCTCGGCCCCTGAAACCCTCCTCGCCGATGCCCTCGCCGCATTTGATCAAGCTGCCGCTCAAGCCACTGACGGCAAAGCCACCATCATCGGCTTTTCCATTGGTGCCATGCTCGCCCTAAAACTCGCGGCCGCCCGCGCGGCGAACATAAAAACCCTCATTCTCATCTCACCCGCCGGCCCTCTGTCTTTGGGCAACTTTCTCCCCCATATGGCCGGAAAACCCGTATTTGAGCTGGCCGCAAGCAACCCCAAACTGCTGAAATCTCTGACAAAATTACAATGTCTGCTGACCAAGTTCGCCCCCAAGCTATTGCGCAATCAACTCTTTCATAAATCCGGCGCAGCCGACCGTGCCTTGTTAAAAGACCCAGCCTTTCGCAACACCCTTGCGGCAGCTTTCAAAAACAGCTTTTGCACACACCCCGCCGCCTATGCAGCCTGTCTGCAAGCCTTTGTCACCGATTGGTCGGCAGATCTTGGCCATATCACCTGCCCCGTCACCATCTGGCATGGCGAAAATGACAAATGGGTGCCTCCGGCCATGGCCCAAGCCCTTAGCGCCGCGCTGCCTTCCCCAGCAACGCTCCACTTGGTGCCAAACACCGAGCACTACTCGATCCTCGCAAAAATCACCCTGCACGACTCATAATCGCATCCGCGTTACCCCCTTGTCACATGCCCCCTTTAGGCGTTTCATGAACCATCCGGTCAAATCCTAAGGGGCAAGCCATGCCATTCCACTTCAACCGCCGTCATTTTCTCGCCAGCACCGCGGGCCTCATTGCGCTGCACCCGTTCTCGGCCCGCGCTGCCGCGAACCAAGCGCACCTGCGCATCATGGAAACTACCGATCTTCACGTCCACGTCTTTCCCTATGATTATTACGCCGACAAACCGGTCGATACGCTCGGCCTCTCGCGCACGGCCTCCCTGATTGAGGCGACCCGTGCCGAATCGACCAACTCGCTGCTCATCGACAATGGCGACTTCCTTCAGGGCAACCCGCTCGGCGATTACATCGCTTACGAGCGCGGTATGGCAGAAGGCGACACCCATCCCATCATCAACGCGATGAACACGCTGGGGTATGAGGCCTCGACCCTCGGCAACCACGAATTCAACTACGGCCTGAATTTCTTAATGAATTCGGTCGCCGGTGCAAATTTCCCCGTGGTTTCCGCCAATATCGCCAAAAAGCTCGGGACCACCCCGCGCGAGGATGAGCCCCTCCTCCCTCCCTATGTCATCGTGGAAAAAACCATCACCGATGGCGCAGGCACCCAGCATAAAATCAAACTCGGCCTTATCGGCTTTGTGCCACCCCAAGTCATGAACTGGGATCGCAAACACCTCGAAGGCAACGTCCAAGCCCGTGATATTGTGGACACCGCCAAGGCTTATGTCCCTGAAATGAAGGAAAAAGGCGCAGACCTTATCATCGCGCTCTGCCACTCGGGGATTGGCGACGCCAACCACACCGACGGTATGGAAAATGCCGCCATCCCGCTGGCCGCGATCAATGGTATAGATGCCATCCTCACAGGCCACAGCCACCTCGTCTTTCCGTCCTCCACCTATGAGAAAACCGCAGGCGTTGACATCGCGGCAGGCACCATCGCTGGAAAACCCGGCGTCATGGGCGGGTTCTGGGGCAGCCATATGGGCCTGCTTGACCTGATGCTTGAACAAGACGGCGGCACGTGGCGCATTGCCGCCCACACCGCCGAGGCCCGCCCCATCGTAAAACGCAATGAGGATCGCAGCTATACCCCGCTGGCGCCCGATTACGCCCCGGTGCTGGCGGCCGCGCAAACCGAACATGATGCCACCCTCGCCTATGTGCGCCGTGCCGTGGGCAAAACAGAGGCCCCGCTTTACAGCTATTTCGCCCTCGTCGCGGATGACCCGTCGGTGCAAATCGTGTCAAACGCGCAGATGTGGTACGTGAAGCAAATGCTTGCAGGCACTGAGTACGCAGGCTTTCCTTTGCTGTCTGCCGCCGCCCCGTTTAAGGCCGGTGGTCGTGGCGGTGCCGAGTATTATACGGATGTTCCGGTGGGTGATGTCGCGATCAAACACGTGGCCGACCTCTACCTCTACCCCAACACCGTCCGCGCGGTTGTGGTCACTGGGGCGCAAGTCCAAGGGTGGCTGGAACGCTCGGCTGGCATGTTCAATCAAATCACAGCCGGCGTGGCAGACCAAGCGCTGCTAAACCCCGATTTCCCAAGCTATAATTTCGATGTGATCGACGGTGTCACCTATAAAATCGACCTCAGCCAACCTGCCAAATTCGACAAAGACGGCGCGGTGGTGAACGATGACACCATCCGCATCACCGACCTGCAATACAATGGGCAACCGATTGATCCTGCTGAGAAATTCGTCGTCGCCACGAACAACTACCGCGCAAGCGGCGGTGGTAATTTCCCCGGCGCCGATGGCAGCACAATCATCTATGAGGCACCAGATACCAACCGCGATGTGCTGATCCGCTATATCGTTGAAAACGGTACGGTGAACCCCACCGCTGATGGCAATTGGGGCTTTGCTCCCATGCCCGGCACCAGTGTTTTGTTCGATACCGGCCCCAAGGCCGCCCAATACGTGGCCGATGTCAAAGGCCTGCAAATCGAACCCGCTGGTGATGGCGAAAGTGGCTTCAGCCGTTTCCGGATCACTCTATAAACTAAAAAGCCCCGACCATTTCTGGGTCGGGGCTTCACGTCGGCTTTTTCTGACAGCTTACAATGGGCCAAACCGCTCTTGCACGCGGGCAGCATGTTCGGCGACAGGCATCTTGCCACGCCCCCACAGTGCCAGCATATCGGACCAAGCCATCGGCACAAACCCAACCTCGTCACCTTCAACAGCCTGCGAAAACATCGCGATATCGGCTTGATGCGCGTCCAATTTATCCTGCCCAACGGCGCGACCGCTGGCAAAGGCCTCAGGCTCGGCATAAAGATACATCAACACCGGCTTCAGCCCGCGATTCTTGCCCTCGGCGCGGTGTACTTCGGACCGCAGGCCATAGGCGCTTTTCACCAATTGCGCATCGTCCAAATGCGCAAAGCGGCGTGCGCCGTTGGCGTGGGTACGGCGCAGACGGGTATACCCCTCCATCTTTTCCCCCCAAACCTTGCGGTCGTAATTTTCTGAAAACTCGTTCTTTTTGGCGGGACGGAACGGTTCAAACCGTGTCGAGACAACCCCGATCAAATAGCGGTCGGTCACGATTTCCACGTCCAGCCAAGGGTGCTTACCCCCTGCCCAAGGATAGCGCATCTCAGCCGTTAGCGTCACCGATTTGGCATTGCCCAACCCGCTTGGCAGCATCGGCATCATATCGGCGCGGTTCAAAAACCAGCCAAAGCCGTTGGCCACCAATGCCGAAGACGAATCAGGGCTATCAAACTTGCCTGTTTTCAGCTCATTCCCCGGCGCTTGGCCAAGCGCTGCAAGAATCAGATCAACGGGAAGATCGGGAAGGAACTCGGGCATGGGATTGGGCCTTTTTGACTGCGGTGGCAGAGACATCTTAACAGGTTCTATCGGGCGCTTCCGGTCGACGACATCACCAAAGCAAAGCGTTGCGCCGGAAAAGCAAAGGGCCGCACCAGCTGGCACGGCCCCCAATTGTGTGTCGAAAAATCCGACAGCCCTTACATTTCGTCGAGGGCTTCAATCGCTTTTTGCAGGTCTTCTTTGCTGACTTCTTTGTCGGAAACATTCGCACCGGCAACGATATGATCAACAACTTTATCTTCGAAAATCGGCGCGCGCAGCTGTTGCTGCATTTGCTGGTTTTTCTGAACATATTCAAAGAACTGACGTTCCTGACCTGGGTACTGGCGCGCCTGTGTCATAACAGCTTGCGTCATTTCCTGATCGGTCACAGTCACTTCGGCTTTGCGGCCAACTTCTGCCAACAACAGGCCCAAGCGAACGCGGCGTTCGGCCAGTGTCTTGTGCTCTTCAGTTGTCTCAACATTACCGTGGTTGTGATCGTGAACCTCGGGGTTTTCTTCGTGCCACAGCTGATGCGCGATTTGGCCAGCTTCAGCTTCTACCAACGAAGGTGGCAGCTCAAACTTCACCAATGCATCCAACTGATCCAACAGCGAACGCTTGAGCACAGCACGTGCAGCGCCTTGATATTCTGCTTCCAAACGCTCGGAAATCTGGCCTTTCAAGGCTGCCAAATCGTCTGCGCCGTATTTCTTGGCCAGCTCATCATTGATTTCGGCAGCAACTGGCGCTTTTACAGCCTTGATTGTGCATTCAAAAACAGCCGCTTTGCCAGCAAGGTGCTCTGCGCCGTATTCCGCTGGGAACGACACGTCAACTTTCACTTCGTCGCCAGCTTTTGCGCCAACGAGCTGTGCTTCAAAGCCTGGGATGAACGAGTTCGAGCCCAGAACCAGTGGATAGTCTTCACCGGTGCCGCCTTCAAAGTAGTCGCCGTCAACAGAGCCTTTAAAGTCGATCACAACTTGATCGCCGTCTTTGGCTTTCGAGCCTTTCTTACGATCGTCAAAGTTCTGAGCCGATTCGGCGAGATTGGCCAATGCCTCATCCACTGCCGATTCTTCTGCCTTTACGACCAAACGCTCTAGCGTCACTTTGCTCGCGTCTACATCTGGAATCTCTGGCAGGGCTTCGTAAGTCATCTCAACGACAACGTCCTGACCTTCTTTCCACTCTTCGCCGTCAACCATTTTAACGTCTGGCTGCATGGCAGGGCGGTCGCCTGATTTCTCAAAATGCTCTTTCATCGCGCCGTCGATGGCGTCTTGCATGGCTTCACCCATGATACGCGGGCCAAACTGCTTGCGCAGCATTGCCATTGGCACTTTACCCTTACGGAAGCCTTTCAATTCGACTTCAGGCTGCGCTTCGACCAGCTTTTCTTGCACTTTCGCGTCAAGCTCGGCCGCGGTCACAGTGATAGTATAGCCGCGCTTTAGGCCTTCGTTCAGGGTCTCAGTGACCTGCATATAAATCCATCCTTCTCATATATCTGGTGCGGGTAGAGGGACTTGAACCCCCACGCCTTGCGGCGCCAGAACCTAAATCTGGTGCGTCTGCCAATTTCGCCATACCCGCATCTCATCAACGCACCGTCTGGCTTGCGCCGTCCAGTTGCGATGAAATTCCGCGCCCTTCTAGCAAAGCCTTGCGCAGGATGCGAGAGGAAAAATGTGACTTAAATTACTAAGATCAAAAAATGATTTTTGACATCTTATTGACGGATTACCGCCACCTTTGGAAACGATGAAGGTTCTGGGACCAAAGGAAGCACTAAAATGACACAGAGCACAGTAACGATCGAATGCAACGCGACCACGGCCACAGGCTTGGTTTCTGGCACGCCCGTCATGACGCTCGCGGGTGAAATGCCGGTGGAATGCCTGTCTGCAGGTGATCGCCTTGTCACGGGTTCAGGTGCGCGGGCGCTGGTTGCGGTGCGCAGCACTGTCTTGCCAAAAACAAGGCTGGTTTGTATTTCGCCTTCGGCCTTGGGGATTGACCAACCAGAAGAAGACATGCGCGTCATGCCCGATCAAGGCATTCACATTCGAGACTGGCGCGCCAAGGCGCTCAAAGGTTTCCCCGAGGCCATAATCCCCGCCCAAGAGCTGGTTGATGGCGAATACATCCGGTTTGAGACCGCGTTTGGCACCCGCATCTACACCTTAGAATTTGAACGCGCCGAGGTTATTTATGCCGGAAGCGTAAAGCTGACCTGCGCCCCTGCGCTGATCAATGCCTAAGAGTTTATAGCGTTTTCATACGCTTAAATACAACTCCAGCCCTTACAATGGCGGCTGGTTTTGGTTTGGGGTTATAGGTCCAATGCGCAAAACACCTTCGGCAATTCTTCGGGCAAATCCTCGGCAATCAACCCCGGCCCAAAGGATCGCGCGCATTCCACATGCAGCCAAGCGCCAGCTTCGGCCGCCTGCATCGGCGCCAATCCCCGCGCCATAAGCCCAGTAATAAACCCGGCCAAAACATCGCCAGACCCAGCGGTCGCCAGCCAAGGCGCTGTGCGGTCATAGACGGCAGCATTGATCGCACAGCGCCCATCGGGGGCCGCAATCACCGTATCGGGGCCCTTGAACAGCACCACACAGCCCGCCCGTTTCGCGGCCTGTCGGGTCGCATCGACCTTGGAAAAGGCGGGGCCTTTGGTTGCAGGTTCAGCCAATTTTGCCGCTATGTCGGGGAACAGACGGGCAAACTCTCCCGCATGAGGCGTCAGCACGCAGTTTTTATGAACCATCGCAAACAAATCCGCGTTCTCGGCCAACAAAGTCAGCGCATCGGCATCCAGCACCGTCGGTCGAGGCCCACCCCCACCATGGCCCAAGGCCGCCGCCACCAGTTCCCCCTGTTGCACACCAGTCCCCAGTCCCGGCCCAAGGCACAGCGCATTGATTCGCGCGTCTTGCAGCACGGCCTCTAATGCGGCAGCACCCTCAACCGCTTTCAACATGATCGCATTTAACTGCGCCGCATTGGTGATCACGGCAGAAGGCGGGCACCCCAGCGTCACCAGCCCTGCCCCGATCCGCAGCGCCCCCCGCGCCGCAAGACGCGCCGCCCCGCCAGAGGTAATACCGCCAGAGAGGATAAGCGCATGGCCGTACGCGTATTTATGCGCGGCATGGGCGCGCGCGCCACCCCGCTTGCCCAGCATTTCGGCCCTAAAACTGCCCGGATGCAGCGCAGTAAGGCTGTCACTCCCATCAACTGGCTGCACCAAACCAAGCGGGACAGGACGAACTGCGCCGCACCACTCGCCCGAAACCTGACGCGGTACCGAATAGTCTCGCCATGGGCCAATACCGATATCTTGCACAACAACCTTGCCGCAAAGCTCGGGTCCAGCCTCCAGAAGATGCCCTGCCTTCAGGCTATCAAACGTCACGGTTAGACGCGCCGTTGGAACGGCCCATCCGCCAATCAGCATACGCCCACTATCCATACACAGACCCGAAGGCGCATCCACCGCGACAAGCCGCGACTGATAATAGGCAATGTCACCATTTCGGCCGCCAAGATGGGTCAACACCTGCAAAATATCGCCCCGCGGCGGGCGCGAAAGCCCGGTGCCAAAAATAGCGTCAACGTAAAGATCACTTTTGACGCCACTGCGCAGGTTTTTTTCGGTCAGCGCCTCGGTTGCCCCCAAAAGTGACCAAGCCCGCGCGTTTTCAGCTGCATCTTTAGGCAAAGAATCCGCCGCAGCAGCCGCCAGAACGCGCACCTCCCACCCCAAGCCCTTCAACAATCGCGCCACGACAAACCCGTCGCCGCCGTTATTCCCCGGCCCGCACAGCACCACGGCACGGTTCGGGGCGGCGCGCAACTCGGGCCATTCGTCAAAAATCGCTTGCACCACCCCCTGCCCTGCGCGTTCCATCAATTCCAGACCGGTCACTTGGCCAGACTCAATCGCAGCCACCTCAATGGCGCGCATTTGGGCAGCTGTTAATAATTCCGTCATCTCTGGCGCTCCATAAGTTTTTATTTCGACTATAATTAGAGCAAATAGCCTAAATTTTAATCATCACATCAGAATCCCAAAGCCACAAGCCACCGCCAACCCGCTCTTTAATTGTCCCTCCTGCGTTAAAATGGTCAACACGCATCAGATGGAATTTGCCTCGGGGGAGCCTGACGATGAAAAAGATCGAAGCGATCATTAAGCCATTTAAGCTGGATGAAGTGAAGGAAGCCCTTCAAGAGGCCGGCATTCAAGGCCTTTCCGTAACCGAAGTTAAGGGATTTGGCCGCCAAAAGGGCCATACCGAACTGTACCGCGGCGCGGAATATGTTGTTGATTTTCTGCCCAAGGTGAAAATCGAAGTCGTATTGCCTGACGATATGGTGGATGCTGCGATTGAAGCAATCGTTGCCGCCGCACGTACCGACAAAATCGGCGACGGCAAGATCTTTGTCTCGACCGTTGAACAAGCCATTCGCATCCGCACCGGTGAAACCGGCGACGACGCGATCTAAACCGACCGCAAGGCTAACCCCTTGCCAAACCACGCATAAGCAGAAGGAATGACCCTATGAAAACGGTCGCAGACGTTCTGAAACTGATCAAAGACGAAGAGGTCGCCTATGTCGACGTTCGTTTTACAGACCCAAAAGGCAAATTGCAGCACGTAACGCTGGATGTTGATCTGGTTGACGAAGACTTCTTTGAAGAAGGCTTTATGTTCGACGGTTCCTCCATCGCGGGCTGGAAGTCGATTGATCAATCCGACATGAAGCTGATCCTTGATCCGTCTTCGGTCTATCTTGACCCCTTCTATGCCGAAAAAACCCTTTGCGTGCATTGTAACGTGGTCGAGCCCGATACAGGCGAGGCCTATTCGCGTGACCCACGCGGCACAGCAGCCAAGGCCGAAGCTTACCTGAAATCGACAGGTATCGGCGACACGTCTTACTACGGCCCAGAGGCTGAATTCTTCCTGTTCGACGATGTGCGCTATTCTGTGACCCCACAGAAAGTAGCATTCTCGATCGACGCCGAAGCAGCCGCTTGGAACACCGATTCCGAATTTGAAGGTGGCAACCTTGCCCACCGCGCGGGCCACAAGGGCGGCTACTTCCCTGTGAACCCAATCGACGAAGCCCAAGACATTCGCGGCGAGATGCTCTCGACCATGAAGCGTATGGGCATCAAAGTTGACAAGCACCACCACGAAGTGGCGACCTGCCAGCACGAACTTGGGATGATCTTTGGTGGCTTGGTTGAACAGGCTGACAACATCCAAAAGTACAAATACGTGATCCACAACGTGGCACACGCTTACGGCAAAACCGTTACCTTCATGCCAAAGCCTATGAAGGGCGATAACGGCTCGGGTATGCACGTGAACATGTCGATCTGGAAAGATGGCAAGCCTTTGTTCGCAGGCGACAAATACGCTGACCTTTCGCAAGAGGCACTGTATTTCATCGGCGGCATCCTGAAGCACGCGAAATCGCTGAACGCGCTGACCAACCCATCGACAAACAGCTACAAGCGTTTGATCCCAGGGTTTGAAGCACCTGTTCTGCGCGCATTCTCGGCACGCAACCGCTCGGGCTGCGTTCGTATTCCGTGGACAGAATCGCCAAAAGCAAAACGCGTCGAAGCACGCTTCCCCGATCCATCGGCAAACCCATACTTGGCGTTTGCAGCCTTGTTGATGGCCGGCCTTGACGGTATCAAAAACAAGATCGATCCGGGCCCTGCATCCGACAAAGACCTGTATGATCTGCCTCCAGAAGAATTGGCAGCAATCCCAACAGTGTGCGGTTCGCTTCGTGAAGCTCTGGAATCGCTGGAAGCTGACCATGACTACCTCTTGGCCGGTGACGTGTTCACCAAAGACCAATTGGAAGGCTACATGGCGCTGAAATGGGAAGAAGTTTATGCCTATGAGCATACGCCTCACCCAATCGAATATGCGATGTACTACTCTTGCTAATGGAATTTGCGTCCAATCTAAGACCGATTGGGCGCAACCCCAGATATGGCAAGCCAGTTTAGGCTCCAAAAACCTGCAAAATAGAAACAAAGGCCGCCTTCGGGCGGCTTTTTTTAATTGTGTTCAACAATTGGCAAAATGAACAACAATCAAAGTTTAAATGCCATATTGGATACAAAGTTTAGCTTCATTTTCTCTGTAGGTTGCAATTGACAACCAGAAGGGGACCTCGAAATGTCGATCACACCAACGAGTACAATTGCCCTGGTAACCAGTAAAACAAGTTCAAAAATCAACTTCGCCCATGTTGTAGGCGAAATGCGGCGGTCGCTCGCGAGATCGCAGCACAACGGCTATACCCAGACATGGGATCATGACGACATTGCGACTTTCGATTTTGAAGGTACGCGAATCGTTTTGGCCCTAGAGGAAGAAGCGATTTCAATTCATGAAACCACGCCAGATTGCTTGTTTATCAGCGTTGGTCCTTCATTTGCGGCGCCGCATGGGCAAGAACCGAAAATCGCGTACGAACAGATGTGCAGTATGATCGTTGAACGGGTATGCACCTGTTATGAAATCAAGCCGGTCTATTGGATGCAGATCCCGGGAAGCGTCACCTCTGAAATTGTTGATGATTTTTTCCAAGACATCGCGCCAACACAAAGCAAATCTACGAATGTGGATTTAGAGGACCCCGCGATTGTTGTCGAACCAGAGCGGCCGCCCCATGAGAATGTCATTCACATGTCAGCCGCGTCAAACCGGTCCGCTCAGTTTCGTGCAAAAGGGGCTGGCCGACAGCAAGCAGGCGCAGCGTTTAACGGGAACGACCCAGTTGATATTGCAAATGACGTAGCCCCTGGACCTTACCATGACAGTGACCGGCTCCGCGCCATTCGCGCCGCCCTTTACGATGCGCCAGACCAGCCCAATTCGGTTGGATCGCAAAAAAACTCAACTTTTGTCCGATTTACGACCATAGCTTTGGATACAACGATGGTTGTCGTCTGTCTGCCGGTTGGCGTGGCGATGTTGGGCTATCATATCTACAACGGTGGCGATCTTAGGCGCTCGGCCCAAGCGATCACGCTGACGGGTTTTATGCTTGCATATTCCAACATGATCCCAGCCATGCCGTTGAGTATGCTGTTTTCGTAATCGCAAACCGGCCTTCAGGTTTGGCAAAGGGCGGTCCCTATGTGGTGAGACCGCCTTACTTGCCCTTTTGCGACGCACCCGCAAAATGCGCAGCATCGCAAACAACAGGTTCGCCCCGATTAGCACGGTATTTCCGGTTGAATCATAGGCAGGCGCGCCCTCGCGCCATAAGCGGCAAGCGATTTTTGTCACCTGCAAATGGTCAAACCGCGCGGTGCCGCAGGCCATGTTGTCTTACGGCAACATGTGCGATTCGTCACGGATCTGACGCAGCGAAAGCCCTTCGGCCGTGGTTAGGGTCAGCAGGCGCATCAACCGGTTTGGCCCGCCAAAACGAGGCATAGCATTGCCATCCTACAGGATAAAGAGAGGCAGGGGCGCTGCCCCCCCTCTGGGCTTTAGGGGCCATTCACCAAAGGCGCCGTTTTTGAAAAATGCGCCGATCGAGATATTTGTACCGAACAGAAAACGGGGTTAGGTGCTATGTGCCTTAAAAAGGGCAGTGCTATGATCTGGTTCCAAGGAGTCGAGCGGCAGCACATAGGTGTGGATGGTAAACAGTACGGCTTGGGTCACGGGCAAGCGCAGTAAGCATTGCCGTTCCGCGCGAAGGTATTTGGGGGTGGTGTCGATGCGTGGATCTTTTTCGCTGCGCGGGTGAAACAGATCGGGATTGGCATAAAGGTTGTGGTTCATCCGCCAGATCGGGCGCCCTGACTGGACCGCATCCAGCAGGCGCTGCACCCGCCGTGCGATGTTGGCATCATATTCGGGCACAGGCACATGGATGCGTGACATTGGCGCGCCGAGCTTTTCTTCAAGCGACCAACTGGCGGGAAAGCACAGGATCGCGCCGCCAAGCAGGTGTTCGCCCTGCCCGTCTGGCAGCATCAGGCACAGATCCTCTTGGACCAAGCGCCCGAGGCTGCGCAGCGGATTGTCACGGTTAAGCGCAACCCTAACACCATCAGGGCGCAGGGCCTCTTGGGCACCAATCTTGTAGCTGCTGTCTTGGGACAGTTTGGCCAGCACCAAATCATAGGTTTCCTCGGCTGCCGCCTGCGCCATTGGCAACAGCCCATGCACCTTTGCCCCGCCAGTTATCAGACGGTCACGCTCGGCCATTTGCAGTGCGAAGACTTCATCGCGCAGCAGCCACGCGTCGTTTTCGACAGGCATGACCCCGGGCAACCGGGCAAGGCGCGGGTCAAGCCATGGCATGGCAGGTAGGCTTTGGTGCAAAATCGCGTTCATCGGCCAGACATATCGCAGGATTTGCCCCTGGAAAAGCCGATTTTGCCTTGCCTTATCGGCTTCGGCTTGCCCTTGCGTTCATCGCGCACTATGGGATGGGGCATCCCTGACGCAATGCCCTTGCTGCCCAAATGAAAGGCTCTGCCCCATGATCCCCCGTTATTCCCGCCCTGAAATGGTTGCCATCTGGTCGCCGGAAACCAAGTTCAAGATCTGGTTTGAGATTGAGGCACATGCCTGCGACGCAATGGCCGATCTGGGCACCATCCCGCGCGAAAACGCCGATGCGGTGTGGAAGGCCAAGGACGTGACGTTTGATGTGGCCCGCATTGACGAGATTGAAGCCGTTACCAAGCATGACGTGATCGCCTTTCTGACCCATCTGGCCGAGCATGTCGGATCGGATGAGGCGCGGTTTGTGCATCAAGGCATGACGTCTTCGGATGTTTTGGATACCTGCTTGAACGTGCAGCTAGTGCGCGCATCAGACATTCTGATCGCCGATCTGGTGGCCCTGCTGGCCGCCCTGAAACGCCGCGCGATGGAGCATAAGAACACGGTCCGCGTTGGCCGCAGCCACGGCATCCACGCTGAACCCACCACAATGGGCCTCACCTTCGCGCGCTTTTACGCCGAGATGGACCGCAACCTTGCCCGCCTAAAGGCCGTGCGCGAAGAGATTGCCACGGGCGCTATTTCTGGCGCTGTTGGCACTTTCGCCAATATCGATCCACGAGTTGAGGAACATGTCTGCGCCAAGCTGGGCCTGACACCAGAACCTATTAGCACCCAAGTTATCCCGCGCGACCGCCACGCCATGTTCTTTGCCGTGCTGGGTGTGATTGCGTCCTCGATTGAAAACGTCGCGATTGAGATTCGCCACATGCAGCGCACCGAAGTGCTGGAAGGGGCCGAGTTCTTCTCTATGGGTCAAAAAGGCTCGTCTGCGATGCCGCACAAAAAGAACCCTGTTTTGACGGAAAACCTGACTGGCCTTGCGCGCCTTGTGCGGATGTCGGTGATCCCCGCGATGGAAAACGTGGCGCTGTGGCATGAGCGCGATATCTCGCATTCGAGCGTAGAGCGTGCGATTGGCCCCGATTCCACCATCACGCTGGATTTCGCGCTGAACCGTTTGACTGGCGTTGTCGATAAAATGCTGATTTTCCCGCAGAACATGCTGGATAACATGAACAAATTTCCGGGCCTTGTTATGTCGCAGCGCGTTTTGCTTGCCCTGACTCAGGCCGGCGTTAGCCGTGAGGCGGCCTATTCCATGGTGCAGCGTAACGCCTTGAAAGTATGGGAAGACCGCGTTGATTTCCGCGAAGAATTGCTGGCGGATGCCGAAGTTGTGGCCGCCCTTGGCGTCGATGGCATCAATGAGAAGTTTGACATGGATTACCACACCAAACATGTCGACACGATCTTCAAGCGCGTCTTTGGGGCCTAATCCCCGCTGATCTGGCCTGACCGCCAGTCCGAACCTACAGCAAAGGGCATGCAGATTTTCTGCCTGCCCTTTTCATTTTATCATGGCCCGCCTGCGATAAATTGGCATGAGGGACGTGGATAGAGACTCTTGTGTGCCGGCTTCGGGATAAAAGGTGACCGGGTGGGCCAAACCCGTGAAACGTAAGCTCGTGTTAACCCAAACCTGACAACGTAGCCTCTAGAGCTTTTAGCAAAATGGGGGCCACATGGACGGCGGTATAACAGATCTTGCGCAAATTTCGCCCGGCATCGCCCATGCGCCGAACAAAGAACGGCGGGCCAGCAGGCGCAACCTAACCAACCGCGAAAAAGCGGCGGTGATTGTGCGGCTTATGCTTGCCAAAGGCGCGCCGATAACACTCTCAGGCCTGCCTGAACATATCCAAGCCTCGCTTGCCGAACAAATGAGTAAAATGCGGTTGATTGACCGCCGCACACTTGACCGTGTGGTCATTGAGTTTGTCACAGAATTGGAAGAGGTGGGCCTGTCCTTTCCCGGCGGGATAGAGGGGGCATTGTCAATTATGGACGGCCATATTTCCTCGACCGCTGCCAGCCGCCTGCGGCGCCTTGCAGGCGCCTCATCCCGCGCCGACCCTTGGGACAGAATCGCGGCCCTGCCGTTGGAACGTTTGCTGCCGGTGCTTGAAGAAGAAAGCGTCGAAATTGCCGCTGTGATGCTGTCCAAACTGGCTGTACCAAAAGCCGCCGAGTTGCTAGGCAAGCTTGATGGTGAACGCGCGCGGCGCGTTGCCTTTGCCGTATCGCGCACCGGTAACGTCGACCCCGAAACCGTACGCCGGATCGGCCTGTCCTTGGTAACCCAGCTTGAAAACCTGCCAGCGCGGGCCTTTGACACCGGGCCTGTCGAGCGTGTCGGCGCGATTCTGAACGTGACCCCGCAACTGATCCGCGATGAGGTGCTGGCCGGTCTTGATTTGGATGATGAAGACTTTGCACTGCGTGTGCGTAAGGCAATCTTTACCTTCGTCCATATCCCGTCTCGGGTTAGCCCAAGGGATGTGCCAAAAATCACCCGTATTGTCGAACAACCTGTTTTGGTAACCGCCCTCGCGATGGCTGCAAGCAATGCCGCCCAAACCGCTACCGCCGATTTTTTTCTTTCCAACATGTCACAACGCATGGCGCAATCGCTGCGCGAAGAGGTTGCCGAGCGTGGAAAGGTAAAGGAAAAAGACGGAGAGGCCGCGCAATCGGCTATCATTACAGCGATCCGATCTTTGGAAACCTCGGGCGAATTGGCCCTGATCCAAGAAGAGGATCAATAGCGGCCTGACTAAATGGTCAATAAACGCGCTTTTGCTTTTTACTTCGGCAAAAGCACGTTAGCCTGTGGCTTGATCTTTGCAAATTGGACCCCGCATGAAGCTCTCCCTATCCGCCCGCCCCAGTATTGGCGCAAATGGGGCCGGCATTCTGTTCATGCTGCTCGCCATCTTCTGCTTTACCTTAATGGATGCCACCGTCAAAGCGATGGTCGATCGCTATCCAGCCCCCATGTTGGTTTGGGTCCGGTTTCTGGGCCAATTTCTTTTGGTCTTATTCCTACTACGTCATCGTTTTTTAAGCCATTTGCGCACAAAATACCTTGGCGTCCATATCGCGCGTGCTATCACCCAAATCGGCTCGACTGCGTTCTTTTTCACCAGCCTCGCCTATATCGGCCTTGCCGAGGCAACGGCTTTGATCGACACGAACCCTGTTTTCATCACCATAGGTGCGGCGCTATTCTTGGGCGAAAAACTGGGCCCGCGCCGTATTTTTGGTGTTTTCGCGGCACTCTGCGGTGCGCTGATTATTCTGCGCCCCGGTGCTGCTGTGTTTTCACCAGCGGCCCTTTTGCCGTTGATCGGCGCAACCAGCTATGCGGCAAACGCACTGATCACGCGCTGGATCGGCCCTAAGGAAAGCGCATGGACCTCGATGGTCTTTACCTCGGTCATTTGCACCGCGTTGGCCAGCCTAACCTTACCCTTCTTTTGGGTTCCCATTACCAGCACAGACTTGCCCAGATTTGCACTCGTTGGCCTGCTCGGTACCGTGGCCCAGCTTTGCATCATCCGCGCCTTCACTTTGGCCGAGGCATCGTCCGTCGCCCCCTTCGCCTATGCCGGAATTTTATTCGCAACAGTTTGGGGGATTTTGTTCTTTGGAAACTATCCCGATCATTGGACAGTCATCGGTGCGCTTGTGATCGTCGCTGCGGGGCTTTATGTTTGGCACCGTGAGACCCGCACCGCGCGGGCAGGCAAACTGACAGGCTGATGGTAAAAAAAATCAAACCCGAAAAACGGACCACGCGGATGCGCAACATACTGTTGCGCGGTTTGATTGGGGCGTTGCTGGCCCTGCCCTACCGGTGGCGGGTCCCCCTGTGTGGTTGGGTGATGGCCTATATCATCGCGCCGATTGCGGGCTATGATAAACGTGTGCGCGACAACCTTGCTCTGGTTTTGCCCGACTTACCGCCCGATGAGGTAAAGCGCATGATGCGCGCCGTGCCCCGCAATGTTGGCCGCACCTTGATTGAGATTTACTCTGGCGAGGAATTCATCGCCCGCGCCGCCGCCGAGCCGCTAAAAGGCGAGGGCTTGACCGCGCTAGATCAGGCGCATGCCGATGGGCGCCCTGTGATTTTGGTGACAGGGCATTTCGGAAATTACGATGCCAGCCGCGCCGCCCTTATCGCGCGCGGCTATCGGGTTGGTGCGCTGTACCGGCCAATGGGCGAGGCCGATTTCAACGCGCATTACGTCAAGGCCATCTCTCGCATCGGCACGCCGGTTTTTCCACGTGGCCGCGCAGGGCTGGCGGATATGGTGCGTTTTTTGCGGTCTGGTGGAATGTTGGGGCTGTTGATCGATCAACATATGGGCCACGGCGCGCCGCTATCTTTTTTTGGCCACCCCGCAATGACCGCCCTGTCCGCAGCCGAGTTGGCGTTAAAATATGACGCCCTTGTGGTGCCGACCTACGCGGTGCGCCGGGCTGGCGGCCTTGATTTTGATATTATAATCGAGCCACCGATCCCGCATGGCACCGCAAAAGACATGACCCAAGCGTTAAACGACTCGCTTGAGCGTCTGGTGCGCAAGCATTTGGATCAATGGTTTTGGATACACCGTCGCTGGAAGTGAACGACTAAATACCTAATCTGGAAAAGCACCTTAGCGCAATGTAGCGGCTGCAACAATCTCGGCAGGACCTTCGGCTTGCAGAATAACGGCCAGCCCTGCGTTGCCGTCAACAGGCACCTGCATGTCCAATTCGGTCGCGCCATCCCACTTGCCCACTACAGTCCAGGATGTCACAACATTGGTATAGGTAATTGCTTTTCCAGAATTTTCGCCACGCTCAATCTGAACCGTTTCCGTGGGTGAATAGCGCACCAGTTGCACCCGAATAGGACCATGCACGCCGCCAACCGGCACGGCCTCGATCGAAAGCATGTCTCCGTTACGGGTCAGCCGCACGCGACCCGGTGCCGTTTGCGACAACTGCTTTTCAACCGCCGCGCCAAGCTCAGCCGCGCGATTGCCAATAAGGCGATATTTCCCCTGAACAATCGCTTGCGGCGTATAAACCATCTTGTCCTTCGCATGATGGGCATAGGCTTTTTGACGTTGTGTAAACTGCGGGCTGGCAAACTTGTCTTTCCAGCCAAGGTAATCCCAGTAATCCACATGCAATGACAATGCCAGCAGACGCGGGTCTTTGCTCAACTCGGTCATCAATGCATCAGCCGCCGGACAAGACGAGCAGCCCTGTGATGTAAACAGTTCAACCACAACCGCGTCGTTGCTTTGCGCAAATACCGGCGCGGCCATAGACACCCATCCGGCGCAAATGGCTGTGAGCGTGTTTTTCATACTGTTGTTCCCATTTCCCCTAGTCTTTCCCTGTTTAGCCATATCAGCGCGCTGGGGCCAATCAAGGTTTTGCGAGGCCACGTTACAACCCTCTGCGCTGGCATTTTAGAGACACGTAAAATGCGGAAAAAAGGGGGCTGGATTTTCGGCATACTATTGTATACAAAGACACGACTCCCTTGCACAAATACCCTTTTACGGGCATTACCCAAGGGAAGAAATCGACATTCACGCCAGCCAGGAGGTTAGAAATGACCGTAACCGTCGGACATGACAGCACCAAGACCCGCCGCACCCTAACTGCGGGCGGCTCATCCATCGCCTATTACTCGATTCCCGCCGCGCAAGAGGCCGGCCTTGGTGATTTCACCAAGCTGCCAGCAGCCCTTAAAGTCGTGCTGGAAAACATGCTCCGCTTTGAAGATGGCAAAACCGTCTCGGTGGATGACATTAAAGCATTCGCCGAATGGGCCGTAAACGGCGGCAAAAACCCGCGCGAAATCGCCTACCGCCCTGCCCGCGTGTTGATGCAAGATTTCACCGGTGTTCCTGCCGTGGTTGACCTTGCCGCCATGCGTGACGGCATCATCGGTCTTGGCGGAAACGCACAGCAAATCAACCCTTTGGCGCCTGTTGATCTGGTCATCGACCACTCGGTCATGATCGATGAATTCGGCAACCCGCGCGCATTCAAGATGAACGTCGAGCGTGAATATGAGCGTAACATTGAACGCTACACCTTCCTGAAATGGGGCCAAAACGCCTTTAACAACTTCCGCGTTGTGCCCCCAGGCACCGGCATTTGCCACCAGGTAAACCTTGAATATCTGGCGCAAACGGTTTGGACAGACAAAGACCAACACGGCCAAGACGTGGCCTATCCAGACACGCTTGTAGGGACCGACAGCCACACGACCATGGTCAACGGTTTGGCCGTTCTGGGTTGGGGCGTTGGCGGGATTGAGGCCGAGGCCGCAATGCTGGGCCAGCCCGTCTCCATGCTGATCCCCGAAGTTGTTGGCTTTAAACTGACCGGCGAAATGATCGAGGGCACAACTGCGACCGACCTCGTGCTGAAAGTCGTTCAAATGCTGCGCGCCCACGGCGTTGTCAGCAAATTCGTCGAATTTTACGGCGAAGGTTTGGACAAACTGCCACTGGCTGACCGCGCAACCATCGCCAACATGGCACCGGAATATGGCGCAACCTGCGGCTTTTTCCCAATCGACAACGAGACCCTGCGCTACCTGCGCAACTCGGGCCGTGATGAGGACCGTATTGCCTTGGTCGAAGCCTATGCCAAGGCCAACGGCATGTGGCGCGATGCCGATTATGCACCGATCTACACCTCGACGCTGGAGCTCGACATGGGCACCATCGTCCCTGCGATCTCTGGCCCCAAGCGCCCTCAAGATTACGTGGCATTGACCCAATCCAAAGCCGGTTTTGCCAAGGAAATGGAAGCGACCTTCAAGCGCCCATTGGGCAAAGAAGTTGCCGTCGCTGGTGAAGATTACACCATGTCTTCGGGCAAGGTTGTTATCGCCTCGATCACCTCGTGCACCAACACCTCCAACCCTTACGTCATGATCGGCGCCGGTTTGGTGGCACGCAAAGCCCGCGCTTTGGGCTTGAACCGCAAACCTTGGGTGAAAACATCGCTTGCCCCCGGTTCGCAGGTCGTGTCGGAATATCTTGAAGCCGCAAACCTGCAAGAAGACCTTGATGCCATCGGCTTCAACTTGGTCGGCTATGGCTGCACCACCTGCATCGGCAACTCTGGCCCGCTGCAGCCCGAAATCTCGGCCGCTATTGCCGAGGGTGACCTTGTTGCGACTGCCGTTCTGTCGGGCAACCGCAACTTTGAAGGCCGCATTTCGCCTGACGTTCGCGCCAACTACCTCGCCTCCCCACCGCTCGTGGTGGCCTATGCGCTGGCAGGTGACATGAACATCGACCTGACGACCGAACCGCTGGGCATCGGCTCGGACGGTCAAGACGTCTATCTGAAAGACATCTGGCCCACCAACCAAGAAATCGCCGAGCTGGTCGAAAGCACCGTGACCCGCGCTGCCTTCTTGAAAAAATACGCCGATGTGTTCAAGGGCGACGAAAAATGGCAAGCCGTTAAGACGCCAGATTCGGAAACCTACGACTGGCCAGCAAGCTCGACTTATATCCAAAACCCGCCCTATTTCCGCGGCATGGCAAAAACGCCGGGCGTGATTGCAGATATCAAAGATGCCCGCGTTTTGGCGCTGCTCGGCGATATGATCACCACCGACCACATCTCGCCTGCAGGCTCGTTCAGTGCCACCTCACCTGCTGGTAAATACCTCGTGGAGCGTCAGGTTGCGCCCAAAGACTTCAACTCTTACGGCTCGCGCCGTGGGAACCACGAAGTGATGATGCGCGGCACCTTCGCCAACATCCGCATCAAAAACGAGATGCTAGATGGCGTAGAAGGTGGCTACACCAAAGGGCCGGATGGCGTGCAAACATCGATCTTTGATGCGTCGATGGCCTATCAAGAGGCTGGCACCCCGCTGGTCATCTTTGGTGGCATCGAATACGGCGCAGGCTCCAGCCGTGACTGGGCCGCCAAAGGCACCGCACTGTTGGGCGTCAAGGCCGTTATCGCGGAATCGTTTGAACGGATCCACCGCTCCAACCTCGTTGGCATGGGCGTGATCCCGTTCGAATTCACCGGTGGCGACACCCGCAAAACCTTGGGCCTGACAGGTGACGAACTGGTCAGCATCGAAGGCTTGGCAGGCGATCTTAAGCCTTTGTCGTCGGTACCGTGCCACATCACCTATGCCGATGGTAAAACCAAGACGATCCAAATCAAATGCCGGATCGATACGGCGATTGAAAAGGAATATGTCGAGCATGGCGGCGTGTTGCACTATGTGCTGCGCAACTTGGCAAAAACAGCCTAAGCCACGACTCTTGAAAAAACTGCGACAGAAAAGCGCCCCATCGGGGCGCTTTTTTCATGCCAAACATATGCTGTTATACCGCTGTTAAAGCCTTGGTCGGATAATGAAGCTCACATTCACCACCAAAGGCCCGGCAACATGCGCTTCCAACGCTTCGCGTCACATTCCGACATTGATATTCACCTGCAACGCTGCAAACCCCGACCCGGCATCGCAGAACCGCTGCCATGGGCCCCGGCCCTCATCGGCCTCGGCTTGATGGTCATCATGCAAACCCAGCTTTGAAATCCGCGCCTCGCTTTGGCAAATTCACGGCTTTCTGTTCGGCGAAAATATCCTCGGGGGGCCGTTTGCAGCAGCAAACGGCATAGGGGGCAGACAGCCCCCTCCTTTTTCCTGTGATTTTTTGTTAAAAAATCGGGCGTTACTTTGACGCCTCGGCAATCGCTGGCCGAATGCTCCGTTCCAGCTCTTGCTCTGTAATCGGCCCGGCAAAGCGCAAAATAATCTGGCCCGCGCCATCAATCACATAGGTCTCGGGCACGCCATAAACGCCCCAATCCAAGGCCATCCGCCCGCCATCTTGGCCAATCGCAGTATAGGGATTGCCCAGCTCGCCCAAGAACCCCTGCGCATCCTCGACGCGGTCCTTATAGTTCACACCATAAATCGTGATCCCTTCACCCGACAGTTTCTCCAATATCGGATGCTCGGCACGGCATGGTGCGCACCAGCTGGCGAAAAAATTCACCAGCTTCACGCCCGGCAGGCGCAAATCGGCATCTGCAAACACAGGCCCCTCGCCCAAAGGCGTCACGCGCACCGCAGGTGCAGGCTTACCCGCAAGCACCGATGGCAAGTTGTCAGGGTCGTCGCGATTCATCCCGACGATGAACAAAGCTGCCAAGCCTGCAAACAATACAGGCGGCAAGAACATCAATACCTTAGCCATGTTTTTTAGCCTTTGCTTTCATCGCGGCCTTGGACGCCCGCGCCTCGACCTCAGCCAACGTCTTGCGCACCCGCGCGCTTCGCCACAGGCTCCACGCGACCAAAACCACAATCAGCCCGAGCGAGGCCGCATAAGACCCCAGCACCGCGCCCGCATATTTCCCAAGTTCTGGCATCATCCCATCCGCTCCCGTGCCAACAGCGCAGCCAAACGCCGCGACCGAATTTCCGTCCGCGTCCGCAGCAACACCAAAGATATGAACAGCAGCACAAACCCCGCGATACACACCAACGCGGGGTACCAAAATACATCCGCCACGTTCTCTTTTTTATCCAGCGACAGGGACGCACCTTGATGCAGCCCTTGGTTCCAGAAATTCACCGCATAGCGCGACAGCAGCGCAAAAACAGACCCAACGATGCACAAAACGCTGGTCAAATCGGCGGCGGTATCGGGGTCATCTACCGCTTGCCACAGCGCGATATAGCCCAGATAGAACAGCGCCAAAATCAAAAAGCTGGTCAAACGCGGGTCCCATGCCCACCACGTTCCCCACATCGGCTGGCCCCACAGTGCGCCGGTTGCCAGCGCGATCAGCGTGAACGTCAACCCAATCGGCGCCGCCGCCTTGGCCGCCAAGGCCGACACATGGTGCCGCCGTACCAGCCACACGAGGGACGTAACCAACATCATCACCCAGACATTGATTGCCATCATCGCGGCGGGCACATGCAGATAAAAAATCTTGACCGTTGATCCTTGTTTATAATCGTCTGGCGTCCAGAAAAACCCCCAAGCCAGCCCGACCACAAGGCACAACACCGATGCCACCGCCACAAAGGGTAACACCCAGCGTGACAGCTGCATAAACTTCTGCGGATTTGCATATTCCCAAAGTGACATGGCGATTAGCTAAACTTTCCTTGTTTCGGCGGCAAGCTGTAACACAGTTTGCTCACCGCAGGTTGATACGGATTGCCGCAGCCGAGGCAAAAGGCAGCAGCGCCGCCACCCCCGCCGTGATCGCGGCCAACAGCGCAAGCGGCGTGGCCGTGGCCATTCCATCGGCCCCGCGCTTCACCACTTCGGCACCAAAAATCAACGTCGGCACATAGAGCGGCAGCACCAGCAGCGACAACAGCAACCCGCCGCGTTTCAACCCCACCGTCAACGCCGCGCCAAACGCCCCGATCACTGACAGCGCAGGTGTACCCACCGCCAATGACACCACCAGCCAGAAATACCCCGCCGCAGGCAAGTTGAGCAGCACCCCCAGCACCGGCGCCACCAGCGTCAGCGGCAGCCCCGTCACCAGCCAATGCGCCAGCGCCTTAACCGCCACCGCGCCCTCCAACGGAATTGGCGCAGTCACCAGAAGGTCCAGCGACCCATCTTCAAAATCCAGCGCAAACAGGCGATCAAGGCTCAGCAAACAGGCCAGCAACGCACCAACCCACAATATGCCCGGCGCGATTTTCGCCAGCAACGCCGAGTTTGGCCCCACGCCCAAAGGCACCAGCACCGCCACCAGCAAGAAAAACGCAAGGCCAAGGCCAAAGCCGCCCCCCGCCCGCATCGCCAGCCGCATATCCCGAACCAACAGCGCGATCATGCGAAATCCCCGCCAAACGCTGCACCAAACGCCCCGCCGCTATCGCCATTGCGAGCACGATATGGCCCCAAATCCAGCACTTCGGCCTCTAGGCCTAAATCGATATGCGTGGCAATCAACACCGACCCGCCTTGCGCCAAATGCCCGCGCACCACATCGCCAAACAGCGCAACAGATGCGGTATCAAGCGACACTGTCGGCTCATCCAGCACCCAAATCGGCCGCCCAGTTACCAACAACCGCGCCAGCCCCAACCGCCGCTTTTGCCCCGCCGAAAGGTTCGCGGCCTGACGGTCGCGCAGGTCAACCAGATTCATCTGCGCCAACGCATCAGCCACCTGCGCCGTGCCATAAACCGCCGCCCAAAAGGCCAAGTTTTCGGTCACAGTCAGCGTGGTTTTCAGCCCGTCGGCATGGGCGGCATAGGCAATCGCCTCTGCGCCAACCGACACGCTGCCCGCCACACTGGGTTGCAGCCCCGCCACGCAGCGCAATAACGTGGTTTTGCCAATCCCGTTTGGCCCGCGCAGCACCAGCCCGCGCCCAGCTGGCAGGGCAAAACTCACCCCCTCCAGCACGGTCACACCCCCACGGGCCACGGCAAGCTGATCTACACGCAATTCCATTACACCAGCCCTATCCCAAGATGCCGCGCCGGAAAAGGGCGCAACCTGTCGCAAGCTGCCTTAAAGCAGTTCAATATCGCCCTCGGCGCGCTTGGCATGGAAATCGGCGACAAAGCGGGCCAAGGCCCCCGCGCCAATCGCCGCCCGCAAACCCGCCATCAGGTCTTGGTAATAATGCAGGTTATGCCATGTCAGCAGCATCGAGCCGATAATTTCGTCCGAGCGGATCACATGGTGCAAATAGGCGCGCGAATACTGGCGGCACGCGGGGCAACCGCAGGCCTCATCAAGCGGTCGCGGGTCATCTTTGTGCCGCGCATTGCGCAGGTTGACCTGCCCGTGCCGCGTCCAGCCCTGCCCCGTGCGCCCCGAACGTGACGGCAAAACGCAGTCCATCATATCAATCCCGCGTTCAACCGCGCCGACGATATCGTCGGGCTTGCCAACGCCCATCAAATAGCGCGGCTTATCCGCTGGCAGCATATCAGGCGCGTAATCGAGCACGCCAAACATCGCCTCTTGCCCCTCGCCCACGGCCAAACCACCCACGGCATAGCCCTCAAACCCGATCGCCTTCAACGCCTCGGCACTCTCGGCCCGCAAGTCGCGTGTCACGCCGCCTTGCTGAATGCCAAACAGCGCATAGCCGGGCCGATCACCAAAGGCATCGCGCGACCGCTGCGCCCACCGCATCGACAGCGCCATCGACTTTGCCACTTCGGCATCGGTCGCGGGTAAGGCGGGGCATTCGTCAAAGCACATCACGATGTCCGACCCCAACAGCTTTTGAATTTCCATGCTGCGCTCGGGGCTAAGCATATGTTTTGAGCCGTCAATATGGCTGGAAAACTGTACGCCTTCTTCGGTCAGCTTGCGCAGATTGGCAAGGCTCATCACCTGAAAGCCGCCCGAATCCGTCAAAATCGGGCGGTCCCAGTTCATGAATTTATGCAGGCCGCCAAGGGCCGCAATCCGTTCGGCCGTGGGGCGCAGCATCAGATGATAGGTGTTGCCCAGCAAGATATCGGCCCCTGTCGCGCGCACCGATTCCGGCAGCATCGCCTTGACCGTGGCCGCCGTGCCAACCGGCATAAACGCAGGCGTGCGCACCTCGCCGCGCGGGGTTGAAATCACCCCTTGCCGCGCGCGCCCGTCCGTTGCCGTCACTTCAAACCCAAACCGTTGCACCATTGCAGCCCCCATTTTTGCAGCCCCTTTTGGGCAACCCACACAGAAAAGCCAAGCCCTTACGGGGGCCGCGGCACAAATCAGCCCCTTGCCCCGAGGCGTTTGCGCGGCGATATTCACCCAAACCGCACCGAAAGGCCGCCCATGCTGCGACTTGCCGCTCTTTTTCTTTGTGTCAGCTTTCCTGCCCAGGCCGAAACCGCGCTGGTCGCCGTGGCCGCAAATTTCGCCCAAACCGCAGCAAAGCTCGCCGATCAGTTTCAAGCCCAAACCGGCCACCACATCGACATCACCACCGGATCGACCGGCAAGCTCTATGCCCAAATCACCCAAGGCGCGCCGTTCGATGTGCTGCTATCCGCTGATAGTGAAACCCCTGCGCGGCTGTTTGCCGATGGGCATGGCCAGCCACAGCCCTATGCAATCGGTTTACTGACACTCTGGGCACCATTGGCCGCGACAGGCCTTGCCCCCGCCGACCTGCTGCAAAGCCCAAGCATCCGCCATATCGCAATCGCCAACCCCGACCTTGCACCTTACGGGCAAGCGGCGGTTGCGGCGCTACAGGCGATGGGGCTGGACGCCACGCTAAAGGATAAAATCGTGATGGGCCAAAATGTAGGCCAAGCCTTTGCTATGGTGGATACGGGTGCTGCCGAGGCCGGTTTTATTGCCAAGTCAGCCTTGCCCACCGCCGCCAAAGGCTATGTTTGGGATGTGCCCGCCAGCCTTGCCCCGCCGATCCAGCAAGACGCGATCTTGCTGCAACATGGCGCCAAAAATCCCGCCGCAATCGGGTTTCTCGCCTACCTGACCAGCCCAAGTGCGCGCCAAACCATCTCCCAAAACGGTTATGGTCTACCATGAGCTTGCCTGACCTCGGCCCGCTTTGGCTCTCGCTTCACCTCGCTGCCGTGACCACGCTGCTTTTACTGGCGCTCGGCACGCCGCTGGCATGGTGGTTGTCGCAAACACAGTCGCGCGCCAAACCTGTGGTCGAGGCGCTGACCGCCCTTCCCCTTGTGCTACCGCCTACCGTCCTTGGCTTTTACCTACTGATTCTGTTCAGCCCCACGTCCAGCTTTGGCGCGTTCTGGCTGCAAGCCACGGGGCAGACGCTGACCTTTTCCTTTACCGGCCTCGTCATCGCCTCGATGCTCTACTCATTGCCCTTTACCGTCCAACCGCTTCAAGCCGCGTTCGAATCTATCGGCCGCGCACCACTCGAGGCCGCCGCAAGCCTGCGCGCCTCACCCTTAGACAGCTTTTTTACCGTCGCCGCCCCCATGGCCAAACGCGGCTTTCTAACGGCAATGGTCCTCAGTTTTACCCACACCTTAGGCGAATTTGGCGTGGTGCTGATGGTTGGCGGCAATATTCCGGGCAAAACCAAGGTCATTTCCATCGCGATTTATGAGCATGTTGAAACCATCAACTACGCCGATGCCCATGTGCTCTCGGCCATCTTGCTGGTGTTTTCTTTTGTGACCTTGATGTTGGTCTACAGCCTGAACCGCCGCTTTCCGCAGGGGGGCAGCGCCTGATGCTGACGCTGGATGTCACCCACAGCTATCTCGGTTTTCACCTTAGCGTGCAGCAAACCCTGCCATCAACGGGGCTGACGGCGCTGTTCGGGCGGTCAGGCTCGGGCAAATCCACCTTGCTGCGGATCATTGCAGGGCTGGATGCGGGCGCCAAAGGCCGTGTGGCGTGGAACGGCCAGCCGTGGCAAGACACGGGCCATTTCACCCCGCCCTACGAACGCGGGCTTGGCTTTGTCTTTCAAAACACGCGCCTGTTTCCGCACCTGACCGTGGCGCAAAACCTAGCCTATGCCGACAAACGTGCCAAAGGGCTGCCTGGCCCGACATTGCCTGATATTATTGACGCGCTGGACCTTGGCCCGCTGCTGCCCCGCCATCCCGCCACGCTTTCGGGGGGCGAGGCCTCGCGGACAGCCATTGGCCGTGCCTTGTTGACCCGCCCGCGTATGCTGCTGATGGATGAGCCGCTCGCCGCCCTTGATGAGGCCCGCAAATCCGAGATTCTGCCCTATATCGAACGCCTGCGCGACCAAATCGGCACCCCTATCCTCTATGTCAGTCACAACATGGCCGAGGTTGCCCGCCTCGCCACACACCTGATGCTTATCGACGCAGGCCGCATCACCCATCACGGCCCGATTGAGGCGCTGCTGGCCGACCCAAGCACCGCGCATGCCCTTGGGGTGCGTGAGGCCGGCAGCATTGTGAACGCCACCCTGACCGCCCAAGATGCAGACGGCCTGACCCAGCTTGCCACCTCGGCAGGTCCGCTGTGGCTGCCACAGATCACAGCCCCCATTGGCAGCCGCATTCGCGTGCGCATTTTGGCACAAGACGTGATTTTGTCGCGCAGCGCACCCACCGGCCTTTCGGCGCTGAACATCCTGCCCGCCACCGTCACCGATCTGCGGACAGGCGATGGCCCCGGCGCGTTGGTGCAGCTGCGTGTTGGCGCCGACCTTATCCTTGCGCGCATTACCCGCCGCTCGGCCACAGATCTTGGGCTGGCCATTGGCACCGAATGCTTTGCCATCCTCAAATCCGTTTCGGTTGCGCGCGGCAGCATTAGCACCACCCCCAATGCAAAAAGCGCACCTCCAAGCTTGTGACCGATACAAAACTTTGCCCCCTTTCCCTTGCACCCTTTTGCAATATGTTCCATCACTCGGATAACACGAAACATATCGGGCCACCCCGCGATGGGTGCCTGTGCTACGCAAGGAAATGGGCAAGCCAATGGTTGATGCAGCGATGAAACCCACCGAAGAAATCTCCGTCCGTGAGGTTTTCGGGATCGACACTGATATGAAGATCAAAGGCTTTGCCGAGCCGACAGACCGCGTGCCAGCAATTGACCCGACGTATAAGTTTGACCCCGACACGACTTTGGCGATCCTTGCAGGCTATGGTTATAACCGCCGCGTCATGGTGCAGGGCTATCACGGCACGGGCAAATCAACGCATATCGAACAGGTCGGCGCGCGGCTGAATTGGCCAACTGTGCGCGTTAACCTTGACAGCCATATCAGCCGGATCGACCTGATCGGCAAAGACGCGATCAAGCTGCGTGATGGCAAGCAGGTCACCGAATTCCACGAAGGCATCCTGCCGTGGGCGCTGCGCAACCCCGTAGCCATCGTGTTTGATGAATATGACGCAGGCCGCGCGGACGTGATGTTCGTCATCCAGCGCGTACTGGAAACAGACGGCAAGTTGACCCTGCTGGACCAGAACGAGATCATCACGCCGCACCCATCCTTCCGCCTTTTTGCCACCGCAAACACCGTAGGCCTTGGCGATACGACGGGCCTGTACCACGGCACCCAGCAGATCAACCAAGCCCAGATGGACCGTTGGAGCCTCGTCGCCACGCTGAACTACCTGTCGCACGACGCCGAAACCGCGATCGTTTTGTCGAAAAACCCGCATTACAACACAGAAAAAGGCCGCAAGACGATTTCCCAGATGGTTACCGTCGCCGACCTGACACGCACCGCCTTTATGAACGGTGATCTGTCGACAGTTATGTCACCGCGTACCGTAATCACATGGGCCGAAAATGCGCGCATTTTCCAAAACGTCGGCTATGCCTTCCGCCTGACCTTCCTGAACAAATGCGACGAGCTGGAACGCCAAACCGTGGCCGAATTCTACCAGCGCTGCTTTGCCGAGGAACTGCCGGAATCAGCGGCCAGCATGGCGATGAAATAACGTTGGGTGGGGGCTTACCCCACCCTCGCCGGAACGGTGGGCTAACCCCCACCCTATAGGGGCCAAAGATATGAGCAAACCAACCGATAACCCCGCCGATCCGTTCAAAAAGGCCTTGGCAGAGGCCACCAAAGTCTTGGCCAATGATCCGGACATGACCGTATCCTATTCGGTCGACCCATCTGGCATGACCAAAGAAGGCGTACGCCTGCCGCAAGTCAGCCGCCGTATGACACGGGATGAGGTACTGCTGGCCCGTGGCACTGCCGATGCCTTTGCCCTGCGCCGCAAGTACCACAATGACGCCACCGCAGCGAAATACGCCCCCAGTGGCACCCTTGCCCGCGAAATCTATGAGGCGATGGAAACTGCCCGCTGCGAGGCCGTTGGCGCCCGTGACATGCCCGGCACCGCAGGCAATATCGACGCCAAAATCGGGCATGAGGCCACGCGCAAGGGCTATGCCGACATCACCCAATCCGCCGACGCCCCCTTGCCCGTGGCGGCTGGCTACCTTGTGCGCCACCTCGCCACAGGCCGCGACCTGCCAAAAGGCGCGGACAATGTGATGAACCTCTGGCGCGGCTTTATGGAACAACAGGCCGGGACCACGCTTGAAAACATTGACCATGTTCTGGCCGACCAAGCCGCCTTTGCCCGCCTTGCCCGCAAAGTGATTTCCGATCTTGGCTATGGCGACCAGTTGGGCGACGATCCCGATGCCGAGGACGAAGACCCCGATGCAGGCGACGACGCCCAAGCTGAGGAAGAACAGCAAGACAGCACCGGCGAAGACGACAGCGAGGATGAAAATTCCGAAGCCGCGCCCGAGCAATCCCAAGAGGAACAGCAAGACGCAAGCCAAGCCCAAGTGTCGGAAGACGATATGTCTGACATGGAAGAGGGCGAAGAGGCTGAGATGCCCGAAGGCGACGCGCCACTAGAGCCGCCGCCCCCTGCGCCGCATTCTGCTGCCGACCCGAACTATGCCGTCTATACCACGGATTATGATGAAGAAATCCGCGCCGAAGATTTGGCCGAACTGGCCGAGCTTGAACGGCTGCGCGCCTATCTTGACCAGCAGCTTGAGCCGCTGAAAGGCGCCGTCTCGCGCCTTGCCAACAAGCTGCAACGCCGCCTTCAGGCGCAGCAAAACCGCAGCTGGTTGTTCGATCTAGAAGAAGGCACGCTGGACGCAGGACGCCTTGCCCGCGTGGTTGCCAACCCCACGACGCCACTGTCGTTCAAGCAAGAAAAAGACACCGAGTTTCGTGATACTTGCGTGACCCTGCTGATTGATAACTCTGGCTCGATGCGCGGGCGGCCCATTTCCATCGCTGCAATCTGCGCCGATGTTTTGGCCCGCACGCTAGAGCGTTGCTCGGTCAAGGTTGAAATCCTCGGCTTTACCACCCGTGCGTGGAAGGGTGGGCAAAGCCGTGAACGCTGGCTGGGCGCTGGCCGTGTTCAACAACCCGGACGCCTGAACGATCTGCGCCATATCATCTATAAATCCGCCGATGCACCGTGGCGTCGCGCGCGGCCAAACCTTGGCCTGATGATGAAGGAAGGGCTGCTGAAGGAAAACATCGACGGTGAAGCGCTGGAATGGGCGCACCGCCGCATGCTGGCCCGCCCCGAAGCGCGTAAAATCTTGATGGTTATTTCCGATGGCGCGCCGGTTGACGACTCAACTTTGTCCGTTAACCCAGCGAATTATTTGGAAAAACACCTACGCGATGTGATCGCCATGGTAGAAAAGAAAAAGGCGATAGAGCTGATCGCTATCGGTATCGGCCATGACGTGACACGCTATTACAACCGCGCGGTGACCATCACTGATGTCGAACAATTGGCCGGCGCAATGACCGAGCAACTTGCAGGTCTGTTTGATACCGACCCCCGCAAACGTGCGCGGGTTCTGGGGATGCGAAAGGTCGGCTAAATGCACCAAACCTTTGACGCCACCGCCAACCCTGCCCAAGGCCCTGCACGGCTTGCGGCTTTGCGCGCCGCTTTGGCAGAAAATGGACTCGCAGGCTTTATCATCCCCCGCGCCGATGCCCACCAAGGCGAATATGTGGCAGCAAAGGATGAGCGTTTACAATGGCTTACCGGGTTTACCGGCTCGGCCGGCTTTTGCATCGTGCTGCCCGATACGGCGGGGGTTTTCATCGACGGCCGTTACCGCACCCAGGTGAAAACCCAAGTCAAGCTGGCCCACTTCACCCCCGTTCCATGGCCCGAAGTAAAACCCGGCCCGTGGATTGCCGAGCATCTGCCCCAAGGTATCATTGGGTTTGATCCGTGGCTGCACAGCGCGGATGATATTTCTGCACTTGAGAAATCACTTGAAGAAACGGGCATAACCCTTTTGGGCACAACGAATTTCATCGATTCAATTTGGCCTGACCAACCTGGCCCGCCAATGGGCAAGGCCTTTGCCCACCCAGATGCACTTGCAGGCCGTACCAGCACTGAGAAATGCCAATCCCTTGCGGCGCAATTGGCCGCAGCCGGTCAGAAATCTTGCGTTATCACCCTGCCGGATTCGCTGTGCTGGCTTTTGAACATCCGTGGCGCAGATGTCCCGCGCAATCCGGTACTACACGGGTTTGCGATCTTGTATGATGACGGGCGCGTCACCCTATATGCCGAACCTGCCAAATTCGATGAAACCACGACCGCCCATCTTGGCCCACATGTCAAAATCCGCCCCCCTTCGGCCTTTGTCCCCGCTCTGCGGACGCTGCAAGGCCCCGTGCGGGTGGATCGTGGCACCGCCCCTTTGGCCGTGTCGCTGGAATTGGCCGATGCCGATGTCGAAACCATGTGGGGCGAAGACCTTTGCCGCCTGCCCAAAGCCTGCAAAACCGAGGCCGAAATATCTGCCACCCGTACCGCACATCTGCGCGATGGCGCTGCAATGGTCGAGTTTTTGTGCTGGCTCGATGCCACCGCCCCGCAGGGTGGTCTGACAGAAATCGACGTGGTGACAGCCCTCGAATCCTATCGCCGCGCCACCAACCAACTGCATGATATCAGCTTTGACACCATCTGCGGCGCAGGCGAGCATGGCGCAATCATGCATTACCGCGTCACCCATGACAGCAACCGCCGTGTGAAATCTGGTGAGCTGCTGTTGGTCGATAGCGGCGCACAATATGTCGATGGCACCACCGATATCACCCGCACCATGGCGGTCGGCCCTGCCCCAGAAGGGGCGGCCAACGCCTATACACGCGTGCTGCAAGGCATGATCGCGATTTCGCGTGTGCGCTGGCCGCGGGGCCTTGCGGGGCGCGATCTTGACCCATTGGCGCGCTATCCTTTGTGGCTGGCGGGCATGGATTTTGACCACGGCACCGGCCACGGCGTTGGGGCGTTCCTGTCGGTCCATGAGGGCCCGCAGCGGATTAGCAAACTGTCTGAAGTGCCGCTGCAACCGGGGATGATTCTGTCAAATGAACCAGGGTATTACCGCGAAGGTGCCTTTGGTATCCGTCTGGAAAACCTGATCGTGGTCATCCCCGCGCCACAACTAACGGATGATCGCGATCAGTTGAGTTTTGAGACCTTGACCTTTGTGCCTTTGGACAAACGCCTGATCGACACCACGATGCTGTCAAAAGGCGAGCGTGACTGGTTGAACGCCTACCACGCGCAGGTTTTTGAAAAGCTGGAAGCGCGCGTGTCGCCTGCGGCCCGCGATTGGCTGACACAGGCGACTTTGCCCCTGTAAACTCTAGGCCCCCGCAAAACCTAGGCCCCCGTAAAACCTAGGCCCCCGTAAAACCTAGGCCACTGTAAACGCTAGCCGCGCGCCATCTCGGCCGCGGCAGTTTCGCGGATTCGCTCAACCATCGCCCGCACGCCGTTCGACCGTTGTGACGATAAATGTGCGTCCAGCCCAAGGCGTGCCAACTCGGCAGGCGCATCGATTTTCAGCACCTCGGCCACCGTTGCCCCCGCATAAAGCGCATGCAAAACAGCGATCAAACCGCGCACGATCATCGCATCGCTTTCGCCCTCAAAGCCAAAAACCGCAGTCGCCCCTTGCCCGTCAATCGTCGGGCGCAGCCACACCTGACTGGCACAACCGTTGACCTTTAGCGCAGGCACTTTGAACGCGTCATCCAAGGGCGGCATCTCTTTACCCAAGGCGATGACATGGCGATATCGCTCTTCCCAATCCTCCAAAAACTCGAAAGTTTCGGCAATATCTTCAAAGGCGGCGCGGGCCATAGTGTCTGCTCCGATCAAATTTCGTCCTTGATTAGCGCGTTCATGCCATAAGGTCCAGCATCTGGCACAATTCCCCACAGCAAGTGCTTTTCAAACGCTCCACTATCGGCTACCCAAGAGTCATAAGTTGAACGGGAAATATGCAATGAACAAAACGTTGGTCACAGCCCTTTGCGCAACACTGGCCCTCGGGGCCTGTTCCTCGATCGGCAAATCGCGCCTGAACCCGTTCAATTGGTTCGGAAAGTCAGAAGAGACACAGGTCGTCGCGCCCACAGCTGCTGCAGTCGACGAACGCGCGTTGGTCGCGCAAGTGACCGATTTGACGCTGGAAAAAATGCCCGGCGGCGTGATTGTTCGTGCGACAGGCCTGCCCCCGACCCAAGGATTTTGGGAGGCAGAATTGGTCGCCCGCCCGATCGAAGACGGCATAATCGCCTATGATTTCCGCGTTTTCCCGCCGATTACGCCCAAGGCCTCATCAACCACCCAATCGCGTGAGGTTATTGTTGCGGCCTATCTTTCGAATATCAAGCTTGAGTCAATTCGCCAAATCACCGTTCAAGGTGCCGGCAACGCCCGCACAAGCCGCCGATAAGCGCGGCTTGGTCGGCACTGCTAGCACGCGAATTTTCGTCGAAAAATCGTCTGCTAGCGGTTCGGTTTTTCCAACCGTAGCGGTAACGTCACCCGAAACGCAGCCCCCCACTGCCCCGGCAAATAGGCAATCGTACCGCCCAAATTGGCCATGACCTCACGGCAAATCGCCAGCCCAAGCCCCGCACCGCCCGCTTTGGTCTGATCAGTCAAGCGCGCGAATTTTTCAAAGATAAGCGCTTGTTTATCCTTTGGAATCCCGCTGCCGTTATCAATGAAATCTACCGTCACACGTCCGCCCTTACGGCGCACAGAGATGCGCAGCTCGGGCGCATCAGAATCACAATATTTCCGAGCGTTCGAAATAAGATTAATAAACACCTGCGTCAGCCGGTCGCTATCGGTACGCAAAAACAACTCTTCCCCCGGCAAATCGCGATGGATCACAAAGCTGCGCTCTGGCCGCGTGTGGCTGGCCGATTGCAGCGCCATATCAATCATTCCGCGCAGGTTGCTCAGGTCCAGGTTCAGCTGCACCGTCCCGCTTTCCAGCACGCTCAGGTCCAACAAATCGTCCAGCAATCGCGTCAATCGCTTGGTCTCTTGGTGAATGACCAAACCGTATTTCGTGACCAACTCGGCTGGCAAATCGCCTTCGGTCAAAATCTCAGAAAACGCACGGATAGAGGTCATAGGTGTGCGCAGCTCATGGCTGATCTGGCTTAGAAACGCATCTTTTTGTACCGATAATTGCGTCAGCTTGTCATTAGCATCCCGCAACTGTCGCGCCGTGCGGGTCAGCGCATCTTGCTGTTCCTCCAGCTTCGACGAATATTCCATGATCTGCGCCGCTTCATTCGCCACGGCCATCAAATCTTCTACCGAAACGGCGGTTCGGCCTGCGATTTGCGAAATCATTGCATGTGCCGTGGCGGCCCCCACGGCTCCGGCAAGCCGCCGCTCCAACTGCTCGATAAACCCCGCAGTCGGATCGGGCAAGTAGCCACCTTTGCCTTGCGCTGCAGCCTGCGCCTCAAAAAACCCAAGCGCCTCATCATCGCCCAAAATGCGTTGGGCCATCACCAACAAATCCTCGGCCCCCGCTTCGCCTTGGGCCGTCCAGCCTTGGCCGCCCCCCGGCTCGGCATCATAGGCGTTTACAAAGGCCGCCCCTTGAACCCGCTCGACGGGCGTAGGAAAGCTGAGCAATGAGCCTATGCAAAACACCACTGTATTCAACGTGATAGACCAAAACAGCGCGTGGATCAGCGGGTCCATCCCCGACACGCCAAACAACGCTTGCGGGCGCAACCATGCAATCCCGAATGGCCCCTCGGTCATTACATGCGCCGATAGCGCGGCCTCGGCCCCAAAAGAGGGCAAAAACAGCGTATAGCCCCAAATCGCAAACCCAAGGCACAGGCCCAATACTGCGCCCACGCGCGTGGCCCCGCGCCAGAACAAGCCCCCAAGCATGGCTGGCAAAATCTGCGCCACGCCCACGAATGAAATCAACCCGATAGAGGCAAGCGCCGCCGAGCCGCCCGACACCCGATAGTAGGCGTATCCCAAAGCCAAGATCGCCCCGATCGACAGCCGCCGCGACAGCAAGATCAACCGCCGTACATCGCCCGGAACCGCCTTGGCAGGCCGCAAAGACAGCCAGAACGGCATCACAATATGGTTTGAGACCATCGTCGCCAGCGCGATCGACGCCACAATCACCATAGAGGTCGCACTGGAAAACCCGCCCAGAAACGCCAACATCGCCAGCCCGCCTTGCCCTTGGGAAAGCGGCAGCGTCAGCACAAACAAATCCGGGTTGGCCCCCTCTGGCATCAGCTCTAGCCCGACTACGGCAATAGGCACCACGAACAGGCTCATCAGCATCACATACAGCGGAAAGGCCCAACTGGCCGTGGCCAAATGGCGCTCGTCACTGTTTTCCACAACCAAAACCTGAAACATCCGCGGCAAGCAAATCACCGCTGCCCCCGATAGAAAAATCAGCCCCGTCCAGCGCGACGGCTTCATATGCCAATTGGCCATATCGCTGGCGTCAATCCGCGCCAAAATATCGCTGGGCCCATCGGCAATGCCCCACACCACAAAGCACCCCACCGCCACAAGCGCCACCAGTTTGACCACCGCCTCAACCGCAATCGCCGTCACAACGCCGGTGTGCTGCTCATTCGCGTCAAGGTTTCGCGTGCCAAACAAAATGGTAAACACAGCCAAACCCGCCGTCACCCAAATCGATGTCACATCCCCATCAGGTTTGGCCCACCCATCGGCCGCTGCACTGGCAAACACCCCAAATGACAGCGTAACCGATTGTAATTGCAGCGCGATATAAGGCGTTGCGGCCATCACGCACATTACAGTGACAATCACGCCCAAAAGGTTTGATTTGCCATAACGGCTGGAAATCAGATCGGCGATAGACGTCACACGGTGCTGGCGCCCAATGCGCACCAGCTTGCGCAGCACCCACCACCAGCCCACGAAAACAATCGTCGGCCCCAGATAGATCGTCAAAAACTCAAGCCCTGACCGCGCCGCATAGCCAACCGCACCGTAAAACGTCCAGGCCGTACAATAGACCGACAGTGACAGCGTATAAACCAGCGGCGAGCGCAACCATCCCGCCGCCCCAATCGCCGCGCGCCGCTCAACCACAAAGGCCACGCAAAACAGCATTATCACATAGGCCAGCGCTGCAATGACAAGCAGATTAAACGGCATATCAGGCTTGGTCCTTTGGCTTCGCAGCGTCCGCGCTGTCCGGTTCGCTTGACAAGCGGCGCGCCAAAAGGGCTGCGGACGCGATCATTAACAGCCAAACAACAAACAAATAAATCCCATCGCTGCTGGTCTGGCGAATGTCGCTGGCGTCATCGCCCCAAAGCATCGGCAAGATCAGCAAGAACATTGCCAGCACGGGCAAAATCCGTGCCGCATCGCGCAAACGGCGCTGGCGATAGGTTTGGGGCGCTAAAAACAAAGGCCGCTTCATTGCGCCACCCGCGCCGCACAGCCACGGCCCAGGCTGCGCACCGCCTCTAAAATGTCAGCATTTGAAAACGGCTTGGTCATAAACATATCTGCCCCCACCCGCGCCGCCGTATCGCGGTCGCGCCCTTGGCCTTTGGCCGTCAGCATCAACACGGGCAAATCCGCAAAGCCGGCCGTTTGTCGCAACTGACCCAGAATATCATAGCCACTTTGCCCTGGCAGCATGACGTCCAAAATCAGAATATCAGGGCGCAGGCTGTGCACTTGTGCCACTGCGTCCTCGCCATCACCGTGCGTGCTGACCAAAAACCCGTCACGACTCAGGATAAAGCGGATCGCCTCTGCGATGTTCGGCTCATCCTCGATCAATAGTACATGCAAACCCATATGCCGCCCCCCTGACCGCGCCACCGGTTCCCCTACCCGACTATTACGGGTTCGGGCTGCGCTGTCAAAACGCGATTACACCGTTTCCGCAATGATCGACGGTTCGCGCCGCGCCACACAGGCCTTGCGCGGGCAAATCCGGCAGCTACTGCCCACTTGCACCGCACCTGCCCCCGCAGACCCGGTTCGTTCAATCAGCATCGCGGCATCTCGCACCTCTGGCCCGCCAAAACCGCTTGGGTAGTCGACGGCACAATAGGCCCGCAACGCAAAATGCAACGGGGCCAACCCCGGCATTTCAACCACGTTTGCGATAGCCTGCGAAGGCCGCGACAACGCCGTATAAAGCGGCCAAAGCGGGCATGCCGTCCCGTGGCGCGGCAGCGAAAACCCCTCAACAGGTTTGCGCATGATTAACCCGCCCGCGCCATCACACATGACCAGCCCCAGTTGTGACCCTTTGCGATACGCCAGCCTGCGAAAAACGGTCAAAACATCACAGCCAAAGTCCCGCGCAAGGCGCAGCGGGTCGCCATCCTTGCGCAAGGCCACTTCAAACCTGACCAAAGGCAACGCTTTTGCATCCCGCGCGGCCTGCGCAACCCAGTCCCGCGCCAAAACCCGCGCCCCCCCCGAGGCCAAACCAGCAATTTCCGCCACCAAGGCCTCTGGCCCGCGGCCCCCTGCCTCCAGCGCGTCAAAATGCCAGTCATGTGCCGCAAGCCACGCCTCCAGCTCTTCTTGCGGCGCGGCCAGCCCCGTATCGGCCTCCTGCTCGGACCCATCCAGATAGGCCACCAACGCCTCGGACCCCACGGCCAAACGTTCACTATCCACGTGCAAATTGGCATGAAACCGCGCGCGCCATTCCGGCTCGATATCCTCGGTTTCCGCCAGAATAGCGGCGGTAGACCGAACCGAGCTTACCGCAGAAAGCACCTCATGCAGCGCAAGCGACAGATGCGGGTCGTGGCTGATCCGGTCATTCAGCGCCGCGACCATGCGTTCGAGATGTCCGATGCGGCGGTACTGCTCGGCCAGCAGATCCGCCCACCCCGGAAAGCGCCCCAGCAGCTCGTCAATCCGGTCCATCTCCGGTTTTGAGGCCAGCCCAACGCCCCCCGCCGCCCGCAAATCCTGTGCCGCAGCCCCTTCGGCCCCTTCGGCCAAAACCGTAGCTTCAACCCCCAAAGCCCGTGACAGCTTGGTCAAAACGGCGGCCGAAATCCGACGCCGGTTATGCTCAATCAAGTTCAGATAAGACGCCGAAATGCCAACCGCGCGCGCCAGATCGGCCTGTCCAATCCCTGCTGCCAAACGCCGCTCGCGTACGCGGCTGCCCGTAAGTCCTGTCAACGGCATGCGAACAACCTCCCTAGTCTCAACAAAATTTACACCAATCGACAGAATTTACAATTCCGGTAAAAGCCGCATCATCTGTTTCCAAATATCCATATCCCGCCTGTCCAACACGCGCTGGCCCAAAAGAAAAGGGGCGCGCCCCGCAGGCACGCCCCCCCAACTTCAAAATAGAACCGTTTTACTTCAGCGCTTTATCCGTGATCGCCATCGTATACGCCCCTTCTGGCGATTTCGAAATCACAGGGTCCGACCCACCGGCCAGCAACGTCGCAACCGTGCGGTCATAATCAGCCATATCCAACGCGCCGTTCGATCCGGCGGTCAGCTTGGCCACCTCAGACATCATCCGCTTTTGGTGGCTTTCGGTCTGCGCGCCGGTCTCGTCATTGTCCAAAACGATCATCGCCGCTTCGTCCGTGTTTTCCTCGGCGTATTTCCAACCCTTCATGCTGGCCCGCACAAAGCGCACCATTTTGTCTTCAAAGGCCGGGTCGGCCAGATTGGCTTCAAGCGCATAAAGCCCGTCTTCCAATGTCGCCACGCCCTGATCTTCATATTTAAACGTCACCAAGTCATCGGCCGAAATTCCAGCGTCAATCACCTGCCAATATTCGTTATAGGTCATGGTCGAAATACAGGCCGCCTGCTTTTGCAATAGCGGGTCGACGTTAAAGCCTTGCTTCAACACCTCAACCCCGTCTGCGCCGCCGGTTGTTGGCATACCCAACGTGCCCATCCAGCTGAGGAACGGGTATTCATTGCCGTAAAACCACACGCCCAACGTCTTGCCTTTGAAATCTTCGGGCGATGTGATGCCGGTTTCTTTCAGACATGTCAGCATCATGCCGGAATGTTTAAAGGGTTGCGCGATGTTCACCACCGGCGCGCCTTGCTCACGTGCGGCCAGTGCCGATGGCATCCAGTCGACCATCACATCCGCGCCGCCCCCCATCAACACCTGCACGGGCGCCACATCCGGCCCGCCCGCCTTGATGGTCACGTTCAGGCCTTCGTCTTTGTAAAAGCCCTTTTCCAGCGCCACATAATAGCCCGCAAACTGCGCTTGCGTGACCCATTTCAATTGCAAGGTCACGTCATCCTCGGCATGTGCCGCACCGCCTGCCAATGCGAACGCCGCCAAAGCCCCGGTTACTAGTTTTTTCATCAATCATCTCCCATGTTCGGGCCGATTATCGGCCTCTCTGTGAAGGGTGCCAAAATGTCACCCCTTTTTCTATCATAGCCACGACACCGTAAAACGCCGATCCCGCCAAAGCTGCCACCGCAATCTCGGACCAAACCATATCAAGGCCAAGCCGCCCAACCTCGGTAGAGATACGAAACCCCATACCTTGGGTCGGACTGCCGAAAAATTCAGCAACAATCGCGCCAATCATCGCCAAAGTGGTCGCAATCTTAAGCCCGTTAAACATGAATGGCGCCGCAGCTGGCAGGCGCAGCTTAAACAGGCTTTGCCAATAGCTGGCCGAATAGGTCGCCATCAAATCGCGTTGCATGACGTCCGTTGCGCGCAAGCCTGCGACAGTGTTCACCAGCATCGGGAAAAACACCATCACCACGACCACCGCCGCCTTGGATTGCCAGTCAAACCCGAACCACATCACCAAAATAGGCGCGATACCCACAATCGGCAAAGCGGCGATAAAATTGCCCACCGGCAACAGCCCGCGCTGCAAAAACACCGACCGATCCACCGCCACGGCGGCCAAAACCGCAGCACCACAGCCCATCACATAACCGCTCAGCGCGCCCTTCACAAAGGTCTGCACAAAATCGGCCCACAGCACATCAAGGCTGCTGCCAAACCGCGCGGCAATCGCCAGCGGCCCCGGCAAAATCACCGAGGGCACGTCAAACATCACCACCACCAACTGCCATAAAACCAGCAACGTCAGCCCAAAAATGACCGGCACCAAGCGCATCGCCCAAGCACCACCGATCTGCGACAAGCCTTGGTTCAACACCCAAGCCCCCAACCAAACCCCCAGCAAAATGGAAACCCGCACATCCCATACCAACAGCATCACAACGCCGCCCGCCAGCATCAAAAGCCCGTCCAAGCCGAACAGCACAGTCGCCCCGCGCCGCGTCACCTCCGCAGATTTGCTCATGCGCCCATCCCCATCCGCGCCAGCACCCGGCCCTGTATCATACCAACCACACCCACCATGCTCGCCGCCAACAGTGACGCCACAAGCAGCGTTGCCCAAATCTGAATGGTCTGCCCGTAGTAAGACCCCGCCAACAAACGGGTGCCTAAACCCGCGCCGCCCAAAGGCAACTCGGCCACAATCGTCCCCACAAAAGACGCAGCAACCCCTACCTTCAACGACGCAAACAAATAGGGCATCGAGGCGGGCAACCGCAGCTTCCACAGCCCCTGCCCCGCACTCGCATTATAGGTCCGCAGCAAATCCAACTGCATCCCATCCGGGCTGCGCAACCCTTTCACCATCCCAACAACCACAGGGAAAAAGCTTAAATACGCCGCGATAATCGCCTTCGGCACCAGGCCCGCCACCCCGACCGAGTTCAAAACAACAATGATCATCGGCGCAATCGCGACAATCGGAATGGTCTGGCTGGCAATCGCCCAAGGCATCACAGATGCGTCCATCGCGCGGTTGTGCACAATCCCCACCGCCAGCAAAATCCCGAAGCCCGAGCCGATCACAAACCCCAACATCGTCGCCGAGAACGTTACCCAAGCATGTAACACCAACCCACGGCTCGACAGACTGCCCGACCGCACAATCCCGCGCTTGCCCGAAACCTCCTCACCCCAAGTCAGCTTCCAAAACTCCTCCGCCACCTGATGCGGCGCCGGCAAAACCGGCCGATCCTGGGACATCGTCAATGGCAAAATCTCACTCCAACCAATCGCCACACCGGCCCGCGCGGCTTGGTCCCGCTCCCACTGCGCATTCATACCAGCCGCGCAAGCGTACCAAAGCGCCAAAATCACCCCAACCACCACCAAAACCGGCCCAAAGGACTTCATAAAAATCCCCCCACTTTCTGTTCGGCAAAAATATCCTCAAGGGGGGAATTGGCCGTCAGGCCAAGGGGGGACAGAATGTCCCCCGCTGCGGGACTGAACAGATCAATCATCATAAGAATGCCCCGCCCGCAAACCATCCCGCACACGGTGCGCCACGGCAATAAACTCTGCCGAATCCCGAATATCTAACGGCCTCTCGCGCGGCAAAGGGCTCTCAATCACATCCGCAATTCGCCCCGGTCGCGGGCTCATCACCACAATCTTGGTGCTTAAGTAAACCGCCTCCGGGATCGAATGGGTCACAAAGGCAATCGTCTTTTGCGTCCGCGCCCACAGTGCCAGCAACTGCTCATTCAGATGATCGCGCACAATTTCGTCCAGCGCGCCAAAAGGCTCATCCATCAGCAAAATATCGGCATCAAACGCCAATGCGCGCGCGATACTCGCCCGCTGCTGCATCCCTCCCGAAAGCTGCCACGGGTATTTCTTGCCAAACCCTTTCAGGTCCACCAGCTCCAAAACCCGATCCACTCTCTCGGCCTGCTCAGCCTTGGAAAATCCCATAATTTCCAGCGGCAACCGGATATTCCCACCAATCGTGCGCCACGGGTACAACCCCGCCGCCTGAAACACATAGCCATAGGCCCGCGCCTGCCGCGCCGCCTCGGCACTCATCCCGTTCACGGTCAAGCTGCCCTCGGTCGGTGTTTCCAACGCTGCCATACAGCGCAAAAACGTGGTTTTGCCGCAACCCGACGGCCCGATGAAGGACACGAACTCCCCCTTCTCAATCACCAAATCCACGCCCTTCAACGCATGGACCGGCCCGTCATTCGTCTGAAACGTCAGCCCGACGCCTTTTGCTTCAATCACAGTTTCGGCCGACATTTACGCAAGTTCCTTTTTCAAACGCATGGCGTGGGAAAACTCATTCGAGACGCTTTCAGCCACCGCAATCAACTGCACTTTGTGCTCATTTTCCGTCTCATTCAGGTCGTCTCTACCCAGTATGTCAATGGCAAGGCGGTGGCATTGATAAGGCCAAAAACCAATATCCCCGAATTTGGTACAGTGTAACACCTTACCTTCTCCGCATCCCCATCACACACCACTCGCCGGAATACCCGAGCGTGCAACTGGCCGCGGCGCAGTCAACTCTTTGAACGTGCTCAAGGCCCTGTTCACCGCCCCATTCGGCTCGCGCGCGACAAACGCGCCATGCCCCTCTTGGCACCGGATATCGCCATCATGCACTGCTACAAACCCGCGTGTCAGCGTGAACCGAGGCAGGCCTTTCACGGGCTTGCCCTCAAACACATTGTAATCAATGGCCGATTGCTGCGCAGCCGCCCCAATTACCTTTTCCTTAGCCGGGTCCCAGACCACCAAATCCGCATCCGATCCAACAGCCACAGCCCCCTTGCGCGGATACATCCCGAAAATCTTGGCCACATTGGTCGAGGTGACCGCCACAAACTCATTCATCGTAATCCGGCCCGTGTTCACGCCATAGGTCCAGAGCATCGGCATCCGGTCCTCAAGCCCGCCCGTGCCATTCGGGATTTTGGTAAAATCGCCCACCCCAAAGCGTTTCTGCGCGGTCGTGAACGCACAGTGATCGGTCGCAACAACCGACAAAGACCCCGCCGAAAGCCCCGCCCAAAGGCTATCCTGATGCGCCTTGTTGCGGAATGGCGGCGACATCACGCGCCGTGCTGCATGGTCCCAATCGGCGTTGAAATATTCAGACTCGTCCAGCGTCAAATGCTGGATCAGCGGCTCACCCCACACCCGCTTGCCCGCCTGACGCGCCCGTCGAATGGCCTCATGGCTATCCTCGCAACTGGTATGCACCACATACAGTGGCGCCCCCGCCATATCGGCAATCATAATCGCGCGGTTCGTCGCTTCTCCCTCTACCTGCGGCGGGCGCGAATAGGCATGCGCCTCCGGTCCCGTATTTCCCTCACGCAGCAGCTTGGCAGACAACTCTGCCACCACATCGCCGTTCTCGGCATGCACCATGGCAATCGCACCCAGATCGCGCACACGCTGAAAACTGGAATACAGCTCGTCATCATTGACCATCAACGCGCCTTTGTAGGCGAGGAAATGCTTGAAACTGGTGATCCCCTTGTCCACGACTTTTGCCATGTCATCAAAGACCTTCTCGCCCCACCACGTAATCGCCATGTGGTAGGAATAATCGCAATTGGCGCGGCCAGACTTGTTGTGCCACATGTCCAAAGCATCCAACAAACCCTGCCCCGGTGCCGGCAAAGCGAAATCAATCACCATCGTCGTGCCCCCCGCCAGCGCCGCGCGCGTGCCAGATTCGAAGTCATCCGACGAATAGGTGCCCATAAACGGCATTTCCAAATGCGTATGCGGGTCAATCCCGCCGGGCATGATGTAACACCCCGTCGCATCCAAAACCTCATCGCCAGACAAACCCGGCCCAATCGCCGCAATCTTGCCGCCCTCGATCAACACATCCGCCTTATAGGTCAGATCATGCGTCACAACCGTGCCATTCTTGATAACCGTGCTCATCTCGCCATCTCCCTGCAAGGGCCCGCGCCCTCATCATCTGTTCACAAATATCCTCGGAGGGGGTCCGGGGGAGGCAGACAGCCTCCCCCGGCGACCAGCCTCATGCAACCACGCCAGCCACCTCCAGAACAGTATGGAACATCACATCCGTCCCCGCCGCCGCCCATTCCGGCGAAATCTCTTCGGCTTCATTATGGCTTAGCCCGTCCACACAGGGGCACATAATCATCACCGTTGGCGCGACGCGGTTAATCCAGCACGCATCATGCCCCGCCCCGGAAATAATATCCATATGGCTGTACCCCAAACGTTCAGCCGAGGCGCGCACCACATCCACCAACCCCGCATCAAACGTCACAGGGTCGAAATGGCCAACATCCTCAATCTCAATCCCAAGGCCTAGCTCGGCCGCCACAGCATGGGCCGCCCGCATCACCTCGGCCTTCATCGCATCCAGCTTATCCTGATCGGGGGTGCGGATATCAACCGTAAACACGGCCTTACCGGGAATCACGTTGCGGCTGTTGGGGTACACATTTGCATGCCCCACAGCCCCCACAGCACCGGGTTGATGGCTCATCGCGATCTGGTGCACGCGTTCGGTGATCCGTGCCATCCCCAGCCCCGCATTCACCCGCATATTCATCGGCGTAGACCCTGTATGCGCGTCTTTACCCGTCAAGGTAATCTGTAACCACCACAGACCTTGCCCATGGGTCACGACCCCAACATCGCGGCCCTCGGCCTCTAGAATAGGGCCCTGCTCGATATGCAGCTCAATCATCGCATGCATTTTACGCGCGCCCACGACCTCATCACCAACCCAACCAATCCGCGCCAACTCATCGCCAAAGGCCAGCCCTTCAGCGTCGCGGCGTGCATAGGCCCAGTCTTGCGCGTGCATCCCTGCAAACACCCCCGAGGCCAGCATCGCCGGCGCAAAGCGTGTGCCTTCCTCATTGGTCCAGTTGGTCACGACGATCGGGCGCTTTGTCTTAATCCCCGCATCATTCATGCTGCGCACCACCTCTAGCGCGCCCAAGACGCCCAGAACGCCGTCATATTTGCCGCCCGTTGGCTGCGTGTCCAAATGGCTGCCCATATAAACCGGCAGCGCATCGGCATCTTCACCCGCCCGCGTGGCAAACATCGTGCCCATGGTATCGACGCCCAGGGTCATACCTGCGGCCTTGCACCACTCGGCAAACAGCACACGCCCTGCGGCATCCTCATCGGTCAAGGTCTGGCGGTTATTGCCGCCCGCGACGCCCGGCCCGATTTTGGCCATTTCCATCAAACTGTCCCACAGCCGCGCCTCGTTGATCCGTAAATTTTCACCCGGTGCCGCCATGCCAGTCTCTTTCATGTCCGTCTCCCTAATGCTGATCGGGGCGCGATAGCCCTTGCCGCGAGTCTCCCCACCGCCCTATGATTTGAACACAGCGCACCACAACCTGACCAATCGGTCAAGAAAATTCGGCACCCACACATGGCACCAACGTCCCAACCTTCAAAACGCGATGTATCCCGCCAAGAAATTGAGCGGCTGATCCTTTCCGCAGCGGAAAAAGTATTCGCAGAGGCAGGGTTCAAAGGCGCCTCGATGCAGAAAATCGCCGATTCTTCGGGCCTGCCCAAGGCCAACCTGCACTATTATTTTTCGACCAAAGAAAAACTTTATCGGCGCGTGGTTCAGGATATCTTTGAAGTCTGGCTCCACGCCGCTGATAGCTTTGATACCCCACACGAGGCGGCCTGCGCCCCCGATCCCGCCACGGCAATCGCCGCTTATATTGATGCCAAAATGGAAATCTCACGCCGCCACCCCGACGGCTCCAAAGTCTGGGCGACCGAGGTGATGCACGGCGCGCCGGTGATTCAAGATTACCTTGAACTTACCCTGCGCGATTGGACCGATGGCCGCATCAAGGTTATCCAAAGCTGGATTGATGCAGGCCAGATCGCGCCGATAGACCCGCGCCACTTGCTCTATATGCTTTGGGCCACCACCCAGCATTACGCCGATTTCGGCCATCAGATTGAAACCTTAAACGCAGGCCAGCCCTTGTCTGATGCCGATTGGGAAACGGCCAAAAATAACATTAAAACCATCATTCTACGCGGCATAGGCGCGGTTTGATCGCCCCCTTAACTGCATAAACCTTTGGCATAAACGCCTTAAATAACCCAGCGGGCAATGGCCCACGCTGTCCGATCCTCGCTAACAGCACCACAGCCCCGACACTTGGGTTGGGTGCAAAACAACAGGATCACATGATGAAAAAACTTCTCCTTACCGCAGTCCTTTCCACCCTCGCCGCCCCCGTTCTGGCGGAACCTTCTTGCACCATGCCAGATGCGCCAAAACCCGTCTGGGAATCGCTGAAAACCTTTGAAGACGAAGGTGGCAAAGTCATCGCTTTCAAAATCAATGACGGCGCTTGCTATGAAATCTACGGCACGCTGAACGATGCCAAAATGGAAGTGTTCTTTGACCCGAACACAGGCACAGAACTCGACCGTATCGCACAGTAACCCAGCAAAAGGAGGCGCATCATGCAGACGACATGCACAGCTACATCTGGCAAAACCATCCTTGTTTGGGATCTCGGGGTGCGCCTCTTTCACTGGTCTTTGGTGGCGATGGTCTTGGCCGCCTACCTGACCGAGGATTTCCGCAAAGCCCATCGCTACCTCGGTTACGCCGTCATCGCCCTTATCGCGTTTCGACTGGTTTGGGGCCTGATCGGGTCCTATCACGCCCGTTTCATCACCTTCATTCCGGGCCCAATTCGCCTGACAAACTATCTGCGTGCTATTATGTTTGCCAAAGAAAAGCGCTATCTCGGGCATAACCCCGCCGGCGCTGCGATGATTGTCGCGTTACTGGTGACACTCGGCGCGATTGGCGCTACTGGCTATATGATGGGAATGGATCGCTATTTCGGCCAATCATGGGTAGAAACCACGCATAAAACCCTTGTCGATGGGTTGCTTGTTCTGGTTGCCTTGCACTTGGGCGGCGTCATCCTTGCCAGCTATCGTCACTCGGAAAACCTTGTAAAATCAATGATTACTGGCAGAAAGCTTGTCGATGAGCCTAATAACCATCTCTAACCTCGGCCAACTTCCTGTGCGGCGCATGCTATTTTTATGCGCCGCAGCATTGCAGATAGGGTGCAGCCTGATCTTTGTCACAGACGTTGTGATTGAATTAAATGACTTCAAATTCGACGTCCTTCTGGAAGCTTTTGCCATATTGGGCCTTGCCGTCGGCGCACTTGAAGTTACCCACAAGTCGTGTGGCAAATTGATTCACCCACAAGATTTGGTCTTGCTCCAGAAAACCCTAATGTGATTCGTCATGTGGCACCGAGTTAGTGAGGTGCGCAGATGGGGCAGAATTGGGTGGAAACAGAAACTGCTGAGTGCGATTTGGGGGATGCCCGGCTAAACCGGCGGCTTGGGGCAATGCTCGCAGCACTTGGGGAGCGACCGGGGAAA